>NZ_JAWOAI010000063.1:0-28058 GCF_033194735.1 Streptomyces sp. W16 | reverse complement strand
CCGGAGTGGGAGCGGGGCATGGGGTCCTCGCTGCGGGCCGGGCTCGACTCGCTCGCCGGTACGGGGGCGCGGGCGGCGCTCGTGTCGCTCGTCGACCAGCCCGGGATCGGTGCGGAGGCGGTGGCGCGGGTGCTGGCCGCCTACCGTTCCGAGGACTCGCTCGTCTCGGCGGCCTACGACGGGGTACGCGGGCATCCGGTGCTGTTCGGGTCCGCGCACTGGGCCGGGATCGCCGAGAGCGCGACCGGGGACCGGGGGGCGCGGGCCTACCTCAAGGCGCACGCGGACTCGGTCGTGCTCGTCGAGTGCGGGGATGCGGCGGAGCCGTACGACATCGACACTGAGGCGGATCTCGTCCACCTTGAGTGAGCGGGGTGGCACCGAGCGCCACTTTGGCTCGATGCGGAGAATCTCGACGTCAACAAACCATTGAACTTCCACGATGAGGAAACTAGTATCCACTGTTCAGAAGCGCCCGACGGCTCCTCGGGTGCTCCCAGCCCTACCCGGGTCACCTGGCACCCGGTGCCTCGCTCGCTGAAGGAAGTGACAGTTCATGTCCGCACCAGCGCCGTCCTCGCCGGTCGTCGTCGACGCCGAACCCCTGCCCCGGCAGGACGAGGTCCTCACGGATGAGGCCCTCGCCTTCGTGGCCGAGCTGCACCGCCGGTTCACGCCCCGCCGGGCCGGACTCCTCGCCCGCCGGGCCGAGCGCCGCGCGGAGATCGCCCGTACCTCCACGCTCGACTTCCTCCCGGAGACCGCCGCGATCCGCGCGGACGACTCCTGGAAGGTGGCCCCCTCCCCCGCCGCCCTGAACGACCGGCGGGTCGAGATCACCGGCCCCACCGACCGCAAGATGACGATCAACGCCCTCAACTCCGGCGCCAAGATCTGGCTCGCGGACTTCGAGGACGCCTCTGCGCCGACGTGGGAGAACGTCGTCACGGGCCAGCTCAACCTGATCGACGCCTACACCCGCGCCATCGACTTCACCGACCCCAACTCCGGGAAGTCGTACGCCCTGAAGGCGAATGAGGAGCTGGCGACCGTCGTCATGCGGCCTCGCGGCTGGCATCTGAACGAGCGTCACCTGCTGGTGGACGGTGAGCAAGTCCCGGGCGCCTTCGTGGACTTCGGGCTGTACTTCTTCCACAACGCGCAGCGGCTGCTGGACCTGGGCAAGGGTCCGTACTTCTACCTCCCGAAGACCGAGTCGCATCTCGAAGCCCGGCTGTGGAACGACGTGTTCGTCTTCGCGCAGGACTACGTCGACATCCCGCAGGGCACCGTCCGCGCGACCGTGCTGATCGAGACGATCACCGCCGCGTACGAGATGGAGGAGATCCTCTACGAACTCCGCGACCACGCCTCGGGGTTGAACGCGGGCCGCTGGGACTACCTGTTCTCCATCGTGAAGAACTTCCGTGACGGCGGGCCCAGGTTCGTCCTCCCGGACCGCAACGCGGTGACGATGACGGCCCCGTTCATGCGGGCGTACACCGAACTCCTCGTCCGTACCTGCCACAAGCGCGGGGCGCACGCGATCGGCGGCATGGCGGCGTTCATCCCGTCCCGTCGTGACGAGGCGGTCAACAAGGTCGCCTTCGAGAAGGTCAAGGCGGACAAGGACCGTGAGGCCGGCGACGGTTTCGACGGGTCCTGGGTGGCCCACCCGGACCTGGTGCCGATCGCCCTGGCCTCCTTCGACGCGGTGCTCGGCGACCGGCCGAACCAGAAGGACCGGCTGCGCGAGGACGTCGACGTCAAGGCCGCCGACCTGATCGCCGTGGACTCGCTGCACGCCAAGCCGACGTACCCGGGGCTCGTCAACGCCGTTCAGGTGGGCATCCGTTACATCGAGGCGTGGCTGCGCGGGCTCGGCGCGGTCGCCATCTTCAATCTGATGGAGGACGCGGCCACCGCCGAGATCTCGCGCTCGCAGATCTGGCAGTGGATCAACGCTGACGTCGAGTTCGAGAACGGTGAGAAGGCGACTCCCGAGCTGGCGCGCAGGATCGCCGCCGAGGAGCTGGAGAACATCCGTGCCGAGATCGGCGCGGACGCCTTCGCCGCGGGGCACTGGCAGCAGGCCCACGACCTGCTTCTGGAGGTCGCGCTCGACGACGACTACGCGGACTTCCTGACGCTGCCGGCGTACGAGCAGCTCAACGGCTGACACACCGTCATCTGTCCGAGTGGCCCAGGGACTTGTCCGGGGCCACTCGGTCGCGTACGAGCTGCTTCACGGCCGTGGGCTCCGGGAAGCCCTGTTCGCGACGGTCCCACACAACCTCGTCGTTGACGCGGACGACGAAGACACCGCCGGTGCCGGGCTTCAGGGACAGTTCCGTCAACTCGGTCTCGAAGGTGGTCAACAGCTCCTGTGCCAGCCAGGCCGCGCGCGGCAGCCAACGGCACTGGGTGCAGTACTCGATCTCAACTCGCTGGGTCATCCGAGGTGTACCGACCAATCCTGTTCCGCCGCCGGTCTGCCGTGCAGGTCGGGGACCCGCTTGAGCCAACTCGGGCGGCCCTGCTGTGTCTTCGCCGCGCGCCGGGCTTCCTCGGCGGCGAGTTCCTCCCTGCTGGGGAAGTCGGTGGGCAGCCAGGCCGCGGAGGCCCGCACGCGCGCGTGGAGGTGGGCGACGTACGCCTCCCGGACGGCGTCGGGGGTAGCGAGGCCCGGTTCGCCGGCCAGCCAGGCGTCCGGCACCTCGGCCACGATCCGGCGCAGCAGCTCCTCGGTCACCCGGGGCGCGAGTTCCGCGTCGGCGGCCCGGATATCGGGGGTGTAGCGGCCGAGGGCGTGGTGGCGGAAGTCGTAGGCCTTCGTGGGGTCGGCGCCGTCCCAGCGGTGATGGAAGACGAGGGCGGCGCCGTGGTCGATCAGCCACAGGCGCGGGGGTGCGACGCCGAGGGTGGGCCAGATCATCAGGTTCGAGCTGTGGACCGTACGGTCGACGTTGACGGTCAGCGCGTCGAGCCAGATGATCTTCCCTGCCTCCAGCGGGTCGACCGTGCAGCGCGCGGCGACCTCCGGGGTGAAGTCCTGGGCGCCCGGCAGATAGTCCATGCCGAGGTTCAGGCCCGCGCTCGCGGTGTGCAGGTCCCGGACCTCCTGGTGCGGTTCCCCGTCGGCGATCTCCGGGTCGAAGTGCACGAGCACGAGTTCGGGGAAACGCAGTCCCAGGGCGCGGGCGAGTTCCCCGACGACGACTTCGGCGACGAGTGCCTTGCGGCCCTGCGCGGAGCCGGTGAACTTCACGACGTAGGTGCCGAGGTCGTCGGCCTCGACGACGCCGGGGACGGAGCCCCCGGAGCGCAGGGGCTCGACATAGCGGATTGCGGCGACCTCTCTCAGCACTTCTGAGGCCACCTCCCTCCAGCGTTCCGTCGACGGCCGTCCGGCCCCGGCTCCCGGCCTCCGGCATGAAGTGAGCATAGTAACCGGGGGTGATCACCGGCCGGGAGTGCCCGGGCCACCGCGCCACGGTCACGAACGGCGTGACCGTGGCCGTCGGCGAGCTCACATTCCGCGAGGTGGGCCGTATCGCGTCTCAGGACGCTCGTCCGGGGTCATCGGCAGGTCCTGGAGGGCCACCGGTCCCGGGTAGAAGGCGGAGCCGCCCGGGCCTGTCACCTCCTCGCCGACCAGCCAGCGGTAGAGCCACTCCGCGAACGAGAACGAGTACTCAAGGAATTCATAGTCGCCGTTCTCGATGAACAGCGACCCCCGGCCCGAGGCTCCCCCGGGAGCGTAGAAGATCACCTCGGCCCGGTCGGTGCTCACGATCGGGATCAGGCCGTCCGGAGTACCGAAGACCAGCTCAGGGACGCCGAGCGAGATGCGGGGGTCGCCCTCGGGTTCCCCTTCGTCCCACTCGACCTGCGACCAGGACTCGGAGGTTCGGCGAATGTCCTCGGCCAGGTTGAACCGTTCGGTCGCGGGATGGGTCAGATACAGGTGCCCGTTGATCTGAACAGGGGCGTAGGCGTCGACGATCTCCTTGTAGTCGGCCGGGAGACTCACCCCCAGCTCGTTCTCCACCCTCCGCCACGCCTCGGGATCCCGGTACCGCCACAAGGGCTCACCGAGCATCTCCAGCACGCGCTCAAGATAGTTCTCGTTCTTCAACCCCGTCACCTCCTCGGGCAGTCGGCGCTGCCCCGAGTGGTCCCGCCCATCGGCGACTGCGTGATCACACAGTGCTTCATGTCTCCGTCTTCCACAGTCCCGTAGTTGTACTCGATCTCGGTGGGTACGCCACTGCCGCTGTTGCCGTAGTGCGGGATCACGGAGATCTCCACGTGCTTGCCCGACTTGACGGAGTTCCTGATCTCCTTTTCCACGCCGTGATTGAGGTACGGGCTGTTGGTCTGCTCGTACTCCGCCACCAGGTTCCGTAGGTCGATCCCGGACCCGGTCGCCGCAGCGGGAATCAGATGGCCGTTGGCGGGTTTGTGGCCCTGGTGCGCGATCTCCGCCATGCCCGGAGACTTCGTGGACGAGTTGGTGTTCGTCCCCGGCGCCTTGCGGCCCTTGTTGTAGTCGCTCTGGTCCAGCAGGCCGTACACACCGGTCGCCCGGCACTCGTAGCGGTCCTCGAAGGTGTCGTAGTAGCGCTCGCGCGGCAGGTACACGGCGTCTCCCGTCGGGCTCACTCCCGGACCGACGTCGCATTTCTCGTCGTCCCGGTCACGGCCGTCGTTCTTTCCGCCCGGGTTGTCGACCGGCGCGTGCAGGAGTTCCTGGGCGTCGTCCGGCGTGTAGTCGTCGTTGTCCCCGAGGTCCAGCATCTGGGCCGCGCCGACGATCATGTCGATCACGTCGCCCGGCTTCCAGCCGCCGTCGCCGTTTCCGTTGCCGCCGCAGGAGTAGGTGCAGGTGTAGGTGCCGGTGCCGGTGCCCGTGGAGACGAGGGCGGATTTGCCGACGCCCCGGTACATGGCGTCCGCCTGGGCCGAGAGCGCACTGGACGCGCTGCCCGCGTACGACTGGGAGAGGACGTTGGTGTACGTGTACGAGTAAGTGCCGGTCGTCGTACCGGAGTCGGTGTGCGCGGCCTCCCAGCCGACAGCGCCGCCGCCGAGGATGGTCACCGTGCCGACCCGCCCTGAACGAACGACAATGCGCGCTCCTCTGGGACTTCCGACCGCGTCAACTCGCATGAGCGTGAAACAGCCGAAAGATCTTCAGTGGCCGTCCGGCCCTTGCTCCCGGCATCCGGCATCCGGCATGAGGTGAGCAGAATGACCGCCGAGGGTGATCGCCGGTGAGGAATACCCGAGCCACGGTCACGACGGGCTCTCCCGCCTCCAGCGTGATGGAGGCGTAGGTGTGCCGCAGCATCCGAAGGCCCCCACAGCCGAACCTCACGGCTCTGCGCGTCAGTTGCTGTCGTCGGTGGCGAAGTCGGGCAGTTCCGTGGACAGCAGCGCCTCGGCACCGTTGTCGAGGAGCTGCTGCATCTCGTGGGAGCGGGGCAGCATCGTCTTCTCGTAGGCGTGGATGGCGTCGTCGATGCTGTGGTGGTTCACGACGGCGAGGGCGAGTTCGCAGGCGTCGAGCATGGCGAGGTTGACGCCGACGCCGAGCGGGGGCATGAGGTGGGCGGCGTCGCCGAGCAGGGTGACGGTGGGGTTGTGCTCCCAGGTGTGGGGGACGGGAAGGGCGTGGATGGGGCGGTCGACGTAGCGGCCGTCGTTGTCGGTGATCAGTCGGCGCAGGCGTGGCGACCAGTCGCGGTACTGGTCGAGGAGGAAGGCGCGGATGCCGTCGGTGTCCTGCGTGGTCAGGCCCTGGGCGGTGATCCAGTCGGCGGGGACGCGCTGGATGGCGTAGACGCGGATGTGGTCGCCGCTGTTGCGCTGGGCGAACAGGCCGCGGTCGCCGTCGGCCGCGGCGGCGCTGCCCTGGCCGACGAGGTCGGCGATGTCGGGGTGCCGGCTGTCGACGTCGTCGAACCAGGCTTCGAGGAAGCTGACGCCGCTGTAGCGGGGGGTGGCCAAGGAGATGGCGCTCCTGACCTTGGACCAGGCGCCGTCGGCACCGATGACGAGGTCGGCGTCGGTGGTGGTGCCGTCGGTGAAACGCAGTTGCCGGGGCCCTTCGGCGGGGCCGTCGACGGACCGGAGGGTGTGTCCCCAGTGCACGGTGCCGGGCTTGAGTGAGTCGAGGAGTAGGTCGCGCAGCTGGCCGCGGTCGATCTCCGGCTTGAAACTTTCGCCTTCTTCGGGGACGTGGTGGAAGAGGATCGCTCCTGCCGCGTCCATCTGACGCGACTCCTGCCCCTCGGCGCGGGACAGCCGGAAGAACTCCTCCAGCAGGCCGGCTTCGCGCAGGGCGATCTGGCCGTTGTCCTCGTGCAGGTCGAGGGTGCCGCCCTGGTTCCGGGCGTCGGGACCGGTCTCTCGGTCGTGGACGGTGACGGTGATTCCGTGCCGCTGAAGGATGCGGGCGCAGGTCAGGCCGCCGGGGCCGGCGCCGATGATCGCGATGCGGGGGGTGGGGGTGGTGTTCGTCGTGGTGGTCATGGTGGTGCTCCGTTCGTGGCGCGCGGCGCGGTGCCGGCGTGGATGTGTGTGGGCGTCAGGTCGCGGTGCCGACTGCCGTGTTCCTCGTGGTGTCGGCGGGTGCGGGGGCGCCGGCCGCCTTCAGCGGGACTTCGATGACGAAGAGCGCGGCGAGGAAGGCGAGGGCGCACAGGATCGCGCCGGTGAGGAAGATGTGGCTGGTGCCGACGGAGACCGCGTCGAGGTAGGCGTCCTCGACGCCTACGGGAAGCTTCTGCGCAGCACTCGCGCCGGCGTCAGTGCCCGGCAGGTGTGACTGGGTGGCGCGGGTGAACAGCGAGCCGAAGACGGCGACGCCGAGCGAGCCTCCCAGGGTGCGGAAGAGGTTGACCGAGCTCATGGCGGCCCCCATGTCCCGCAGCGCGACGCTGTTCTGCGCGATCGTGGAGGCCATCTGCAGCGTGAAGCCCAGGCCGATGCCGACGAGCACCATGTACAGGCCGGTCAGCAGGCGCGAGGTGCCGGTGTCCATGGTGGCCAGCAGTCCGAGGCCGACGGTCAGGAACGCGGTGCCGACGACGGGGAAGATCTTGTACTTGCCGGTGGCGGACATGACCTTGCCCGCGAGGGTGGACACGATCACGACCGGAATCATCATCGGCAGCATCAGCAGCCCGGAGTTGGTGGCCGACGCGCCCTGCGCGGTCTGCTGGAACAGCGGCAGGTACAGGCCGCCGCCGAACATGACCACACCGGCGACCAGGAGCATGGCCATCGCCAGCGGGTAGTTGCGGTGGTTGGTGAACACGCTCAGCGGCAGCAGTGGCTCGTCGACCCGCTGCTCCACCCGGACGAACAGGGCCAGCCCGATCACGGCCACGGCGCCGAGGGCCAGGATCCGCCAGGAACCCCACGCGTAGGTGCTGCCCGCCCAGGTGGCGGCCAGGACGACGGCGGTGATCGCGATGGTCAGCAGGCTGATGCCGAGCCAGTCGATCTTCGCCTTGATGTGCCGGGACGGTGTGTGCAGCATCAGCGCCAGCCACACCAGGGCGACCAGACCGAGCGGCAGGTTGATGTAGAAGGCCCAGCGCCAGTCCCAGTGGCCGGTGACGAACCCGCCGAGCAGCGGGCCGCCGATGGTGCCGATCGCCATGACGGAGGCGGTCATTCCCTGGTACTTGCCACGCTCCCGCGGCGGCACGAGGACGCCGATCAGGGCGAAGGCGCCCGCTCCGATGCCGCCGGCGCCGATGCCCTGCACGATGCGGAAGGCGATCAGCTCGCCCATGGACTGGGCCGCGCCGCACAGGGCGGAGCCGACGACGAACACGGCGATCGCCGCCAGGTAGGTGCTTTTACGGCCGACCAGGTCGCCGAGCTTGCCCCACACCGGGGTGGTCACGGCGGTGACGAGCGTGTAGGCGGTCACGACCCAGGAGATGTGCTCCAGGCCGCCCAGGTCGCCGACGATCGTGGGCATCGCGGTGCTGACGACCATGTTGTCGAGCATCGACAACAGCATCGCGAGCATGACGCCGAGCAGAACCCAGCGCACGTTCTTCGGTACGGCCGGCTCGGCGGAGGGGAGAGAAGCAGTCGCGGACATGGCTGATCACTCCTTTCAGGGAGGAGGGGACGAGAGGGGGAAGGAGGCGGGGCGGTGATCCGCGAGCCGCCACTCCAGAAGAGCACACCGACTAAATAAGTGCAACCGATGCACTTTTAAATCGGATGCACTTTCGCATCTGGTTAACCAAGGAGTAGGGTTCTGGGTATGCCCGACACAGAGACCACCCCGGCCCCGGTGGCGCCGATGGGGCGCCGCGAGCGCAAGAAGGCCGCCACCCGCCAGGCCATCGCCGACGCCGCCCTGCATCTGTTCCTGGAGCGGGGATACGACGAGGTGGGTATCCGCGAGATCGCGGACGCCGCCGATGTGTCCACCACCACGCTGTTCAAGCACTTCCCGGTCAAGGAAGCCCTCGTGTTCGACGAGGACGCCGAGCAGGAGGCACGCCTGCTCGCCGCGGTACGCGAACGCCCTCAGGGCCAGTCGATCCCCGCGGCACTGTGCGAACACGCACTGCACCACCGCATGGGCGCCACGGGCGGCGACGCCCACTTCGCCGCGTTCTTCGACCTGGTCAACAGCACCCCGGCACTACGCGACTACGTCCAGGGCATGTGGCTGCGCCACACCAACGCCCTGGCCCGCACCATCGCCGAGGAGAGCGGGCTGCCGGCGGACGATCCCACCTGCGCCGTCCTGGCCCACTTCGCCCTCGAAGCCCCGCGCGCGGCCCACGGCAACGACGATCCGCGCCGGGTCATCACCCGCGCTTTCGACCTGCTCGAAAACGGCTGGCACACGCTCACCTCTGGCCGGTGAGCCACTCGGCCGACTGCGCTTCGGCCGCTCCGGGCACGCCGTCCAGGGCGACATCGGCGATCGCGCCCTGCACGAGCCGACAGCGGCCCAGGCACACCGCAACTCGGCGTCCCGGCCGAGGAGTTCAGCGTTGCGTCAGCGGGCCGAGCCGACCCCGACGGGGCCGCCGGACGTCAGCCGCCGGCCGCTCGGTGGTTCGCCCACCAGGGCCGCTTCCCCACCGCTTTCGACCACGCGATCGCGGCCCGCGACTTCGATCTCGCCGGCACCCTGCTCGGCTACGAGAAGGGCGGCCACCCTCGCGGTTGAACGACCACCGCGGATGGTCGCCCTGTGGGTGGACGCCCCGCCCACATCAGACCCCCGCCTCGAACCGGGCGATCGCGTCCGGATCAGAACGGCTGGTTGAGAATGCTCTCCGTCTGTCTCATCTGGTCGGGCAGAGCCTCCCGCAGGTGCGCGACGGCGTGGGGCAGGGTCTCGGCCGTGATGGCCATCTCCCCCATCAGGATCTGGTGGGACACGTCCTGGACGAGGCCCACCCGCTCACGACGGCGTTCCATGAACGCCCCCAGCGTGGCGCCGACGGTGCGGTCCGGTGCGTCGAGTTCCTCGGCGAGGACGACGGCGTCCTCCAGGGCCATGCCCGCGCCCTGCGTGAGATGCGGGGCGCACGCGTGCGCGGCGTCACCGAGGACGATCACGCGACCCTTGAACCACGGGGCGGGCAACACCACTTCGCTCAGCGGGCTGTAGACGACGGCGTCGGACGCGGTGATGACGTCGCGCAGTTCGCCGACGAGCCCGCCGTAGCCGGCGAGGCGCTCGACGAGCATGTCGGCCTTGCGGTCCTCCGGTATCTGCGGGTTGCCGGGTTCGGGGGTGACATGGAGCAGGTACATGCTGTCGGCGCTGAGCGGGATGACGCCCGCCTTCGTGCCGTCGCCCTGGAACAGCATCGTGTGCGTGACGTCCGCCGGGCGGGGCATCGTCAAACGCCATACCGAGTAACCGGTGAAGACGGGGTCGTACCCGGTGCCGAACAGCCGTCGGCGCAGGCGTGAGCGCAGTCCTTCGAAGCCGACCACGAGGTCGTACGTCTCCGTCCGGTGGTCGGAGAAGGTGACGCCCACCCGCTCCCCGGTGTCGACGAGGTCCTCCACCTTCGTCCCGTACGTGATCTTGACCCCGGCCCGCTCGGCCGCCGCCGTGAGGATGCGGTGCAGTGCGCGCCGGGACAGGGCCACGTTCGCGGGAACGTCGCCGCCCAGGGCGGACGGGCACTCGACGATACGGGCGCCCTGCCAGTCGTAGAAGGACGTGCGGTCGAAGGGGAAGCCGGTCGCGAGGACCTCGTCGAGTACGCCGAGGGAGCGCAGTGCGCGCAGGGAGTTGGCCGGCTGGTTGATGCCGACGCCGAGGACCTCGGAGTTCGGGCGCTGCTCCACGACGTCGACCTGGACGCCGCGCCGGGCGAGGGCGGTGGCGGCTCCGAGGCCGCCTATGCCCGCCCCACTGATCAGGACTCTTGTCACCTGCATGTTCGCCGCCTCACGTCATTGTGGTTCGAGCAGGGTGACCGTATGACGCCAGTCACAATGTTCCAAGCGATTCCTTTTGATGCATAGGATCGATGTGAGTGATGCGAGGAGGTCGGTGTGGGGTTGGACGGTGTGGATCTGAACCTCCTGCTTGCACTGGACGCGCTGCTCGTGGAGCGCAGTGTGACGCGGGCGGCCGAGCGCATGTACGTCGGGCAGCCGGCGATGAGCGCGTCGCTGGGGCGGCTGCGCAAGCACTTCGACGATCCGCTGCTGGTCCGTGAGGGCAGGGCGCTGGTCCCGACGCCCCTGGCGCTGTCCCTGGCCCCGCTGGTGCGTGAGGCGGTGGCGGCCTCGGAGGCGGTGTTCCGGCGCTCGCGGGGGTTCGACCCGCTGGCCGACCGACGCTCGTTCACCATCATGGCCAGCGACTATGTCACGCTGATCCTGCTGCGTCCGCTGCTCGCGAAACTGGCCGAGGAGACGCCGCTGCAGCGGGTGAACGTCGTACCGGTACGGAGCGATTTCGGCGAGCAGCTGCGCAAGGGCGACATCGATCTGCTGGTGCTGCCGACCGAGATCGCCGGGTCCCTGGCCGTCCCCCACCGCCATCTGTTCAACGACCGCTACGTCCTGATCGCCGACCCGGACAACGACGCGGTGGGGGCCACGGTCGACGTGGACCAGTTCGCCCAGTTGCCCTACGTCGCCTACAGCGCCGGCCCGCTGCCCTCGATCGCCGAGTCCCAGCTGGACTCGCTCGGCATCGCGCGGCGGGCCGAGGTGAGCACGCAGAACTTCGTCATCGTTCCCTTCCTGGTGACCGGGACCCGCTTCGT
The DNA here is from genome assembly GCF_033194735.1 of Streptomyces sp. W16. Lineage (NCBI taxonomy): Bacteria > Bacillati > Actinomycetota > Actinomycetes > Kitasatosporales > Streptomycetaceae > Streptomyces > Streptomyces sp. W16. The sequence goes on along the minus strand of NZ_JAWOAI010000063.1, from coordinate 16,770 downwards.
CTCGCTCGTGCACGAGAAGCTGGCCCGCCACTTCGCCGGGCAGGTCCGGCTGCGGGTGCTGGAGGCTCCCGCTCCGCTGCGCCCGATCAGCGAGGCGCTGTTCTGGAGCCCGCGGAACACGCACGACCCGGCGCACACCTGGCTGCGGGAGCGGATCTCGAAACTCGCGGCCGATCTGTAGATCGACACTGCCGATCGATGCCGTCGATCGATGCCGTCGATCCACCTCATCGACATCAATTGTTTTTGATGCCGGCCGGCTGTGCGTAGCGTCGAGACGCGCTCACAAGGATGTGCGGCGTACGTCTCACGCTGGAGCAGCCTTCATGGACTTCTCGACGTCCCCGCACTCACCGATCACCCACCTGCGGTACGTGGCCGTCGCCGTACCGGACTACGCGGCGGCGGTGGAGTTCAACGGCGGGGTGTGGGGTCTGCGACGGGTCGCGGACGACCGGAAGGTCTCCTTCTTCGCCGCGGCGGGCAGCGCCGAGCAGTACATCCTGCGGGTGCGGTACTCCCCGGAGAAGCGCCTGGACCTGATCGCCTTCGGCGCCGAGAACGCGGCCTCGGTCGACGCCCTCGCGGAGCGTCTCATCGCCGCCGGCGTCCGCGTCGACCGTGAGCCCGGCGCGCTGGACACTCCCGGCGGGGGCTACGGGTTCCGGTTCTTCGACCCCGAGGGCCGTCTCATCGAGGTCTCCTGTTACGTCGAACAGCGCACCGCGCGCCTGCTGGAGCCGCGTGAGTCGATACCGCGCAGGCTCAGCCATGTGGTGATCAACAGCACGGACATCGCCGCCACCAAGGCGTTCTACGAACGGTACTTGGGGTTCCGGCTCTCCGACTGGCTGGAGGACCACATGTGTTTTCTGCGGACCCGGGTCGACCACCACATCCTGGCGATCAGTTCGGGCCCACATGTGGCGCTCAACCACATCTCGTTCGAGATGCGTGGCATCGACGAATACATGCGCGGCTCCGGCCGGCTGATCCGGCACGGCAACGACCCGCTGTGGGGTCCCGGCCGGCACGGCGCCGGCGACAACACCTTCACCTACTTCCTGGACCCGGGCGGCAACGTCGTGGAGTACACGACCGAGCTGGAGAAGATCCACGACGACGCGTCCTGGGTCCCGCGCCGCTTCGAGGCCACTCCCGAGGCCGCCGACCAGTGGGGCACGGGCGGGCTGATCACCGACGCGATGATCCCGGCCATGTTCAACGAGCCCGACAAGGGGCTGTGGACCCCTTCCCCGATCTGACCGACTGGGACTCCAGCCGGAGCACGTCCCTCTCGAAGGAGCCGCAGTGAGCACGGTCCACCACGACGTCCCGCATCTCCCGCCGCCCCGGACCGAAGAGGTCAGCGACGGGGTGTTCGCCTACATCCAGCCCGACGGGAGCTGGTGGATCAACAACACCGGTTTCCTGGTCGGCCGTCGCGGGGTGATCAGCGTCGACGCCTGCTCCACGGTCCGCCGTACGCGCGCGTATCTGGGGGCCATCTCGGCGGTCACGTCGCAGCCGGTGCGCACGCTGGTCAACACGCATCACCACGGCGACCACACCTTCGGCAACCATCTCTTCTCCGGCGCGACGATCGTCGGGCACGAGGCGACCCGCGCGGGCATCCTCGACTGGGGCGAGCCGAGGTCGGCGCCGTTCTGGACCGAGGTCGACTGGGGTGACGTCGTCCTCGAACCGCCCTTCCTCACCTACACGGAGTCGGTGACCCTCTGGTCCGACGAGCTGCGTGCCGAGGTGTTCCACGTCGGCGGTCCGGCCCACACGACGAACGACTCCGTGGTGTGGCTGCCGGAGCGGCGGGTGCTGTTCAGCGGCGATCTGCTGTTCAACGGCGGTACGCCCTTCCTCGTGCAGGGATCGGTGGCGGGGGCGATCCGGGTTCTGGAGGAGGTCGTCGAGCCGCTGGGCGCAACGACCATCGTGCCGGGCCACGGCGGGGTCGCAGGGCCGGAGTTGATCGACGAGACGCTCGGCTATCTGCGGTTCGTCCAGGCCGCCGCCCGCGACGGCGTCGCCGCCGGGCTGACCCCGCTGGAGACCGCCCGCGCACTGGACCTGGGCGGATACGGCGAGTTGCTCGACCCGGAACGCATCGTCGGCAATCTGCACCGCGCGTACGCCGAGGTGGCGGGCGGCCCGCTCGGCCGACGTCTGGACGCCCCCACCGCCCTCGCCGACATGGTCGCCTTCAACGGCGGCCGTCCCCTTTCCTGTTACGCCTGAACCACCCCGGAGCCGCCATGACCGCCGTCATCACCGTCGCCCCGACCGGACCGATAGCCACCAAGGCGGACCATCCCGGGCTCCCCACCCGGCCGGAGGAGATCGCCGCGGCCGTCGCCGAGGGTTACGCGGCCGGTGCCGCCGTCGCCCACATCCATCTGCGCGACGAGCACGACCGCCCGACCGCCGATCTCGCCATCGCGCGGCGGACGATGGACCTGATCCGCGAACGCTGCCCCGTTCTCATCCAGTTGAGCACCGGGGTCGGCCTGGACGTCCCGTTCGCGGAACGTGAGGCGCTGGTCGAACTCCGGCCGCGCATGGCCACGTTGAACCCCTGCTCCATGAGTTTCGGCGCCGGAGAGTTCCGCAACCCACCCGACGGCGTACGGCGGTTGGCCGCGCGGATGCGCGAACTCGGGGTGAAGCCGGAGCTGGAGATCTACGACACCGGCCATCTCGACGCCTGTCTGCGCCTCCTGGACGAGCAACTGCTGGTCGAACCACTGCAGTTCAGCATCGTGCTCGGGGTGCGCGGCGGTATGGCGGCGACGGCGCGGAACCTGATGAGCATGGTCGACCGGCTCCCCGTAGGCGCCGTCTGGCAGGTGATCGCCATCGGCCGGGCCAACCTCCGTCTCACCGCGATCGGCCTGGCCCTGGGCGGCAATGCCCGCGCCGGACTGGAGGACACGCTCTATCTCCGCAAGGGCGAACTGGCCGCCGGGAACGAGCCGTTGGTCAGCCGGGCCGTGGCGCTGGCGCACGCGCTGGACCGTCCGGTGGCCGATGTCGGGCGGGCCGAGGCCCTGCTCGGTCTCGGTGAGCGGTAACGGCGAGCAATAACGGCAAGCAGTAGTCGCGAGCAGCAGAGGAGCACCGTCGTGTTCGAGATCTTCCCCGGCAACTACCCCTGGAACCTGGCGGTCAACATCGCCCTGAACACCGGAGCCCACATCACCGAGGTCGCCGAGGCGTGCGCGCCGGTGCTGGAGGCGTCGGGTGCGGGCGAGGACTCCGGTACCGAGCAGTTCTTCCGGTCCTGGACGGCGCTGGCCGACCGTCTCGTGGAGCGGGCCGAGGAGACGGAGGCCGAGGGGTACGCGCTCACCGCGGGCGCCCTGTTCGCCCGGGCCTCGGTGTACTACCTGACGGCCGAGCGACTGCAGAGCCGCCATTACACGCCACGCCGGGACGCCTACCGCAAGATGCTCGACTCCTTCGGGAAGGGCATCGCGCTCGGCCGGCAGAACTGCGTGAAGGTCGAGATCCCCTACGAACACACCAGCCTGCCCGGCCTGTTCGTCGCGGCCGAGGGCGTCACCGGACCGGCGCCGTGCATGGTGCACTACAACGGCCTCGACAGCACCAAGGAGATGATCCACGGCTCGGGCATCGCCCATGAGCTGGCCCGGCGTGGCGTCTCCACCCTGATTGTCGACCATCCCGGCACCGGCGAGGCGCTCCGCCTGCGGGATCTGCCGGGGCGGCACGACAGTGAACACTGGTCGGCCTGCTGCGTCGACTGGCTGGAGGGCCGCGGCGACGTCGATCCGGAACGCATCGGGGTCATGGGCTGGTCGCTGGGCGGCTATTACGCCCCTCGCGCCGCCGCTTTCGAGAAGCGGTTCAGCCTCTGTGTCGCCTGGGGCGCCAACTACAACTGGGGCGAACTGCAGAAGCGCCGGCTGGCCCGTGAGGGCAGCCGTCCTGTTCCGCACTACTGGGACCACGTCCAGTGGGTGTTCGGCAAACAGAGCCTTGAGGAATTCATGGCTTTCGCGCCGAGCATGAGTCTCGTCGGTGTGACCGAGGAAATCACGGTTCCCTTTCTGATCACCCATGGTGCGGGCGACCGCCAGATTCCCCGTGAATACGCCGTCGCCCAGTACGAGACGGCCGTCAACAGCCCCCGGCGCGAACTCAAGTGGTTCACCGAACGCGAGGGAGGCGTCGAACATGTCAGTGCCGACAACATGCCGGCCGCCACCGGATTCATCTCCGACTGGGTCGCCGACACGCTGTGAGCGTGCGTGGCGGGCCGGTCTCACCGCATGGCCGTCGCCGGTCGCGGACGACAGGTACGTCTCCTTCTTCGCCGCGGCGGGCGGCGCCGAGCAGTACGTCCTGCGAGTGCGGCACGCCCCCGGAAGCCTCTGGACCTGATCGCCTTCGGTGCGCAGAACGCGGCCTGCGTCGCCCCCCTCGCGGAGCGGCTCGTCGCCGCCGGTGTCCACGTCGGCCGCCGGCCCGCTCACTCCCACTCGCTGAACCGCAGCCAGGCGAGCACGGTGGCGGTGTCGCCGCTCTCGGCCGCGAGCCCGGTGTCGGCGGGGTGGGTCTCCTCGAATCGCCGCCCGGCGTCGAAGAGCGAGGCCCACACCGCCCGGGCGCACTGACCGGCCTGGTGGGCCATGCGCTTGAGGTCGGCGTGGCCCACCGTCCTCGACAGCGAGACGGCGGCCAGGGCCCGTCCCGCCCCGCGCAGCGGCGCCGCGACGCAGGTCACGCCGTCGAAGCACTCCTCCTGGTCGCAGGCCACACCCTGCGTACGGACTCTGGCCAGCTCGCCGCGCAGCGCGTCGCCCCGGGTGATCGTCGAGCGGGTGCGTGGAGCCAGGTCGCCCGCGAGCAGTTCCTCGACCGTGGCCGCGTCACCGAAGGCCAGCAGGGCCTTTCCGGCCGCCGTGCAGTGCGCGGGCAGCCGGCCGCCGACCTGGTAGCCGATCGAGGACCGCCTCGGGTCGCCGATCTGTTCCAGACACAGGACGTCCCCCTTGTCCAGCACGGACAGATGGGCCCAGTGGCCGGTGGCCTGGTGCAGCGAGATCAGGTGCGGCAGGGCGGCGCGCCGCAGCCGGTTGTGGTGGGAGGCGAAGGCTCCCAACTCCAGCAGCCGCAGGCCCAGGTAGTACTTGCGCCCCTCCTTCCCGAGCCAGCCGATCTGGACGAGCTGGTCCAGCAGCCGGTGCACGGTCGTCTGCGACAGCCCGGAGTGGCGCACCACATCGGTGAGTCCGAGGGCGGACCGCTGCCCTTCGAACGCGCTCAGAATCAGCGCCGCTTTCTCCAGCAGGGGCAGTCCGGAGGTATCCGCGTCAGACGCCATGAACGCTCCCGATTTCCGGAGGCCGGTATTTCCACTCACCGGAAGAATACATGTTTTCCGGTGAGCGGAAGAAAGGCAGTTCACAGCGCATGCGAAATCCGTAGTCTCGCCAACAGCTCGCATCGACATCCCGCATCGACATCCCGCGGCGACGAGCAAATACCTCCATTCACAACGACGTTCTTGGAGAAGGCACATGAGCGAACAGGACGTACTCGCGGCGGTCGTACGGATCCTCCCCGCGATACGCGAGCGGGCGGCGGAGACCGAGGCGCGCTGCTGCGTGCCGGAGGCCACGATCAAGGAGCTGACGGAGACCGGCTTCTTCCGGCTTCTGCAGCCCCGCCTCCACGGTGGTCTCGGGGCCGATCCGGTCGTGTTCCTGGACTGTGTACGGCAGCTCGGCCGCGCGTGCGGATCCACCGGCTGGGTCGCCGGCGTACTGGGCGTCAACGCCTGGCAGTTGGCCCTCTTCGCGCCGCGGGCCCAGGAGGACGTCTGGGGGCCGGACCGTGACGCGCGGATCTGTGTGTCCCTGGCGCCGGTGGGCCAGGTGACCCAACTGGCCGACGGATACCGGCTGTCGGGGCGGTGGAGCTTCTCCTCGGGGAGTGATCACGCCGACTGGGCGATGGTCGGCGCCATCGTGCGCGACGGCCAGGGCAAGCCCCTGGAGATGCGCACCTTCCTGCTGCCCGGCTCCGACTACCGCGTCGACCGGGTGTGGGACACCGTCGGGCTGCGCGGCACCGGCAGCAACGACCTGATCGTGGAGGACGTCTTCGTCCCGGCGCACCGGACGCTCGGCGCGAGCCAGATCGCCGACCGGAACCGGCCGGGCCACGCCGTGAACCCCGAGCCGGTGTACCGCCTCCCCCTGGGCTCGCTGTTCACCTCGTCCATCTCGGCACCCATCGTCGGGATGGCGGAAGCCGCCTACGAGGCGTACCTCACCGCGATGCGGGCCCGGGTCCGCGCCTCCGGGGGCGGCCCCGTCGCCGAGGACCCCTTCGCGCAGGTCCGGGCGGGCCGGGCGGCGAGCGAGATCGACGCGGCCTGGCTGCAGTTGAGCCGCAACATCGCCGATCTCCACGACTGGGCCGGCCGCGGGGAGCAGCCCCCGATGCGGCTGCGCACCCGGCTGCGCCGCGACCAGGTGCTCGCCACCGAGCGGGCGGTGACGGCCGTCGACCTCTTGATGGAGAACGCGGGCGGCGGAGCGATGCGCACCGGGGACAACGTCCTCCAGCGGGCCTGGCGCGATGTGCACACCGGCCGCGGACACATCACCAACGACCCGGAGAAGGCACTCGTGCTCTTCGGCCGGGAGGCGTTCGGGCTGGACGTCAGCGACCCGATGCTGTGACACCCCCGACGACGAACCGACCCCACTCGACTCCCGCGCAGGAGGGATCATGACCGACCAGATCACCGGGCCCGGCCCCGGTCGCACCATCGACCAGCACGAATTCCGCGCCACCATGGGCAACTTCGCGTCGGGGCTGACCGTCGTGGCGGGCCTCGACGAGACGGGCCGGCCCATCGGCCTGACCTGCCAGTCGTTCTCCTCGCTCTCCGTCGAACCGCCGCTGGTCCTGGTCTGCATCGGCCTGGGATCGACGAGTTGGCCCCTGCTGGAGCCCACCGGCCGCTTCGGCATCAGCATCCTCGCCGAGGAGCAGCAGGACGTCTGCGCCGCGCTCGGACGGCGCTCGGACGACAAGTTCGCCTCCATCCCCTGGCGGGCCGGCGAGAGCGGATCGGTGTACGTCGAGGGCGCGTTGGCGACCATCGACTGCCGGATCGCCGCCATCCACGAGGCCGGCGACCACCGTGTCGTCATCGGCAGGGTGATGGACCTCGAAGTCCGCGAGGACGGCGCGCCGTTGCTGTTCTACCGCGGCTCCTACAGCAAAGGAGCGTTCTGAGTCATGCCCGAACTCGCCTCGTTCACCGGCCCGTTCGCGCTGGGCACCTTCTCGTTCGCCGGCACCGCCCCCTTTCCCGGGCTGGTCGTCGATGGCCTCGTACTCGACCTCAGTACCCTGCCCGCACCGCTCGGCGCGCCGACCACCCGCGCCCTGCTGGAGGACTGGGACCGGGCTCTGCCGATCCTGCGCCGCCTCGCCGCCCGTACCGACGACGGGAGTTGGCTGCCGCTCGCGCGACTGCGCGTCCACCCGCCCGTGGAACCGCGCCAGATCCTCCAGGCGGGCGCCAACTACCGCACGCACGTGGTCGAGTTGACCCTCATCCACCGTGCGGCCGACGACTCCCGCACCGAGGCCGAAGCCCGCGCCGAGGCCCATGCCGAGGTCGACCGCCGCGCCGCCGAGGGCGAGCCGTACGTCTTCACCGGCCTGCCGTCCTCCCTCACCGGCGCCTACGACGACCTCCCGCTTCCCGGCTGGTCCGAGCAGGTCGACTGGGAACTCGAACTCTGCGCGGTCATCGCCCGGCCCGCCTACCGGGTCGGCCCCGAAAAGGCCCTCGATCACGTGGGCGCCTACACCATCGCCAACGACATCACCGCACGTGACGCCGTCTTCCGCGCCGACCTCGGACCGATCGGCGTCGACTGGCGGCGCGGCAAGAACCTGCCCGGCTTCACCCCGCTCGGCCCGTACCTCGTCCCGTCGGACCACATCGGCGTCCCGGACGACCTCCGCGTCACACTGCGGCTCAACGGCGAGGTGAAGCAGGACGAATCCACCAAGGACATGCTCTTCGACGTCGCCAGGCTCGTCTCCTACGCCTCCCAGACCACCCAACTCCTGCCCGGGGACCTGCTCCTGACGGGCAGTCCGGCGGGCAACGGCATCCACTGGGGGCGGCTGCTCAGGGACGGCGACGTGATGGAGAGCACCATCTCCGGGCTCGGCGGCCAGCGCACCCGGTGCGTCGCCGAACAGGACCGAAAGGACACCCCATGACCCAGCGCCTGCTGACCCACCTCCGCCACGTCGACCTCGCCGTCCCCGACTACGACCGTCAACTCGCCTTCTACACCGGGCCATGGGGGCTCGTCCCGGTCTCGGAGGACTCAGGCATCTCCTTCCTGGCCGCCGAAGGCTCGCCCGAGCAGTACGTGGTGCGGCTGCGCAGGGCCGAGGACAAGCGGCTCGACCTGATCTCCTTCGGCGCCGCGACCCGCTCCGACGTGGACACGCTCGCCGAGCAACTCCTCGCCGACGGCGTCCAGTTGGTCTCCCGCCCGGACACGCTGCGGACACCCGGCGGCGGCTACGGCTTCCGGTTCTTCGACATCGACGGCCGTACGGTCGAGATCTCAGCGGAGGTGGAGACCCGCACACACCGCAGGATCGAGGAGCGGGAGGCCATTCCCGTACGGCTCTCGCACATCGTGGTGAACTCCCCCGACATCGGCGCCACCCGCGACTGGTACGAACGGCACCTCGCGTTCGCGCTGTCCGACGCGATCGGCTCCCCGCGCACCGGCGACCTCATGAACTTCATGCGGATCAGCTCCCAGCACCACACCCTGGGCATCGCGGCGGGCCCGCACACATCGGTGCACCACGTCTCCTTCGAGATGCGCGGACTCGACGAGTTCATGCGCGGCACCGGACGGCTGCTGCGCGCCGGCGCCCGTATGACGTGGGGGCCGGGCCGGCATCTCGCCGGGGACAACACGTTCTCCTACTTCCTCGACCCGCACGGCAACACCGTCGAATACACCACGGAGATGGAGGAGTTGGACGAGGACAGCTGGCACCCGCACAGCTACACCTTCATGGACGAGGAGGTCAGCGACCAGTGGGGCACGGCGAACCCGATGAACGAGGTCGTCGCCAAGGAACAGCACAACGACGTCGACCGAGGCGTCTTCGTGGCCCCGCCCGTCTGAGACCGGCACCGCACCCGCGCCCACCGGACCCGCGCCGACCGTACGCTCTCCGACCCTGGAGCCCTCGTTCATGAAACTCATCGCCCTGGAAGAGGCGTTCGCCCTTCCCGACGTCCTGGCCCGAAGGCCGCTCACCAAGACCCCGACCTCGCACGACCTCCTCGACCTGTGGAACCGCCGCCTGGTGGACTTCACCGAGGAACGGCTGCCGCTGATGGACAAGCACGGCATCGACGTCCAGGTCCTCTCGCTGACTGTGCCGGGGATCCAGGGACTGACGGATCCCGGCGAGGCCGTAGCCGAGTCCCGTCGTGCGAACGACTTCCTCGCCGAGGTCGTCGCCCAACACCCGGACCGCTTCAAGGGGTTCGCCGCCGTACCTCTGCAGGACCCGCGGGCCGCCGTGGTGGAACTCGAACGGGCCGTCACCGTCCTCGGGTTGAGCGGAGCGCTCGTCAACGACCATACGGGCGGCCACTATTACGACGAGCCGCGCTTCGACGTCTTCTGGGACAAGCTCGCGGAACTCGACGTCCCGCTCTATCTGCATCCCGGGGCGCCGCCGGCCGACCGGTGGCATCTCCTGAAGGGGCGCCCCGAGTTGGTGGGCCCCCTGTGGACATGGGGCGCCGAGACCGCGGGGCACGCGCTGCGGCTGGTGCTGGGCGGGGTCTTCGACCGTCACCCGCGGGCTCGGCTGATCCTCGGGCACATGGGCGAGGGCCTGCCCTTCCACCTCGCCCGGCTCGACTCCCGGTACGCGTGCCAGAGCGACCGGCCGCTGCGCCAAAGCCCCTCCGCGTACTTCGGCGACAACATCCGCGTCACCGTCAGCGGCGTGTGGTCGCACGCGGCCCTGACCGGCGCCATCGCCGAACTGGGCGTCGACGCCGTCATGTTCGCCGTCGACTACCCCTACGAGTCGACGGAGACGGCCGTCGAGTTCCTGCGCTCCGCGCCGCTCGGCGCCGAGGACCTGGAGAAGGTCGCCCACCTGAACGCCGCCCGCCTCCTCCGGCTGAACTGAGGTAACCCATGTCGTACAAGCCACAAGCAAGGACACTCATCCGCGGGGCGACCATCCTCTCCATGGACCCGGACGTGGGCGATCTCGACCGGGGCGACCTCCTCGTGGAGGGCAGCCTGATCAGTGCCGTCGGCCCCCGGCTCGAAGTCGCGGACGTCGACGAGGAGATCGACGGCACCGGCTGCGTCGTCGTCCCCGGATTCGTCGACACCCACCGGCACATGTGGGAGGCCCTGCTGCGCGGCTGCGCCCCGCACCACACGATCGACGACTACTTCGGTCACTTCCTGTGCGGGACCGCCCGCAACGTCTCTCCCCGGGACGTCCGTCTCGGCACCCTGCTGAGCGCCCGGGCGGCCCTGGCAGCGGGGGTCACCACCGTCCAGGACATCTCCAACATCCAGGACAGCCCGGAGCACACCGACGCCGCCGTGGAGGCGTTGCGGGAGTCCGGACTGCGGGCCGTGTTCGGCTACGGCAAGAGCTTCGTGCGGATGATGTCCGAGGGCAGCCGGCTCCCGGACGACGTCCGTCGCGTACGATCGCGGCTTCTCTCGGACGACGAGGCCCTGGTGACCCTCGCCCTCGTCACCGAGTCCGGGGACGACAACGCTGAGTGCCACAACCACGCGCTGGCCCGCGAACTCGGCGTCCGCACCGCCCGGCACGTCTCCGCGGACTACCCCGTCACCCGGCTGGCGAAGCTCGGCGCCCTGCTGCCCGGCACGACCTTCATCCACGGCAGCGGCCTGGACGAACAGGAACTGCGCGTCATCGCCGACAGCGGCGGCGGCCTGTCCATCGCACCCGCCGTCGAGCTGATGATGGGCCACGGCTACCCGCCCCTGGCCCCCGCGGCGGAGGCGGGCCTGCGGATCAGCCTCAGCGTGGACGTCGAGATCACCGCGCCCTGCGACATGTTCACGCAGATGCGGGCCGCGTACCAGGCCGCCCGCCACGGCCAGTCGTCCGCCGGCGGCACCCGTTCGGTCACCGTCCGGCAGATCCTGCGCTACGCGACACTGTCCGGCGCACAGACCCTGGGCCTCGGCGACCGCGTCGGCTCCCTCACCCCCGGCAAACAGGCGGACCTCGTCGTCCTGCGCGCCGACCGCCCCGATGTCGCGCCCGTCCTGGATCCCTACAGCACCGTGGTGCTGCAGATGGACCGTTCGCACGTCGACACGGTCCTGGTCGCGGGCCGGCCGGTCAAACGCTCGGGCGTCGACCTGAGCGACAGCGCCGACCTCCTGACCGAGGCACGGGAAGCGGCCGAGCGCCTGTTGAGCCTCTCGGCCCGGCAAGGAGGGTGACGGAGTTCTTGGTGTCCGACCACGTGACGTCAGTCGGCCAGCGGGTTGGGCACCGGCAGATAGCGCGCGTCGGCGCCGTCCGCGCCGGTCCAGCGCAGCAGCAGATTGGTCTTGCCCGGCAGGGTGGGTGAGGCGAGGAGCGCGGCGACCTCGGGAAGGTCGTGGCGGCGGGCCAGTTCGGCGCGGACGGCGGGCCAGGGGTCCAGCTTCGGGTGGCGCTCGGCGAGGACTCCGGCGACCTCGACGAGGTGGTTGACGACCAGGCAGTACACCAGCCGCTCCCACCCGGCGGCCCGGTCTACGTCCGACAGCAGTTTCACGCCCTCCGCGTCCCGGTACAGCGCCCGTACGGGTGTGCCGTCGCCGTCGACGGCGACCACCGTGTTCTGCAGATGCGCTTCGAGTACGACGCCGTGGTCGGCGAAGGCGCCCAGTGCGGGCGGTACGACCTGCCGCAGATACGCCTCCCACCAGGCCGCCGGGTCCGCCGTACCGTCGAGCGGGTTGCCGTCGAAGCCCTCCACCAGGGCCGCGGCGAGCAGCGGGGTGGTGCCGGGCAGGAGGTGGTCGCGCAGGCCGTCGCGGACCAGGACGGCGAGTTCCTCGAAGGCGAAGCCGGCGGTGCGGTAGCCGCGGTCGCTCAGCCAGCCGGCCGGGCCGTCCATCGCCGCGAAGGCGTCCCGGGCGGCCGTGTCGGTGCGCCGGAGTTTCAGCAGGTCGTGGCGCCAGAGCCGGCGTACGTCGTTGGTGATGCGCACGTCCAGGCTGAACTTGAGGAACAGGTCGTCGGCGGGGCTGTACACCGTGCGGATCGCGGCCGTCGGCCACATCTCGGTCGCGGTCGTGCCGAGCCGGATCAACCGGCCGTCCGCGAAGGCGTCGGCGAGGCCGGTGTCGACGAGGTCGAGCTGCCAGGGGTGCGCGGGCAGCAGCCGATAGCCGGGCGGTGCCTCGCCGAGCGCGTCCAGGGCCGATACGTCACCCTCCTCCACGACCGCGTCCTCGCGCAGCCCGAGCAGCACCAGCGGGAAGCGGGCGTACGCCTCCGGGGCGTAGGGCAGCCAGCCCGCGACGGGGCCGCCGCCGCGGGCCTTGGGCGCGGGATGGTAGGGATGGCCGGTGATCAAGGACTGTTCGGAGCGGAGATACGGGTCGTCGGGCGGCGTCGCACTCTCGCGCGCGGTGAGCAGCGCGGCGACGGCGTCACGGCTGTCGGTCATCTCGGCGGGCAGTTCGTGGTTGGACACTCCGGTGTGCCGGGTCAGTTCCTCGGCGACGAGTTTCACGAGTTCGGTGTGGTCGACGGGCCGCCAGTCGCCGTCCGCGTGCACCTCGGGTTCGGCGGGCCGTCGCTCGCCGCGCACCCGCAGCAGCCGGCCGCTCCCCGGCAGCCGGTACACCCGTCGCTCCCCGGGATCCGGGAGTGGCCGGGCCACTTCCCGGAGCAGACAGTTGAGCAGGGGCGCCGCCGCGTACGCGTCTGCGCGCTCCGCCGTGTCGGCGCCCGGAGGTGTGAAGTCGACGCGATCCATTCGTTCCCTAAGTCCGTGTCCGGCGATCGCGATCAGTATGTCTGTCGTCGTCACCGACCCTGACGCCCCGTCCGCACCCGAGGAGTCGACCGTGGACCGTCCCCCGCATCCCGAGGCCGAGGTGGCCGAGGAGCTCGCCGCCGTACGGCCCGACCTCCTGCAACGGTACGCGGCCGAGCTGCCCGGCGCCCGTGCGGCGGTCCTCACCCGGCTGTGGCGGGCGCTCGCCCACGAGCCGCTGCCGTGGATCACCGGCCGGGCACCGGGCCTGGTCCTACGGCTCTCCGGCGGCCGGACGCTGCACGGCCCGCCCGCCGATCCGTACGCGACCGACGCGTACGTCACCGTCGTCCACCTCGACGGTGTGGCCCACGACGATCCGGCGCGCCTGATGACCGACCTCGCGGTACCGCACGGGACGGCCTTCGCGGCCGAACTCGGGCACAGCGTGGCCTCGTTGGCGCTGTCCCGGGCCAACCAGCCCGCCCGCTCCGAGGAGTGGCCGGCGCACGACTGGGAGTGGGAGCAGCGGATCGTGGACGGGCATCCGTTCCACCCCAACTGCCGTTCCCGGCCCGGGTTCTCGGTGGCCGAGCAGCTCGCCTACGGCCCCGAGCACCGGCCTGTCGTGGAGCTCGGGTCGGTGCCGGTGCGGGCGGAGGAGTGTCTGCTGACCGGCGCGTGGCCGGACGAACTGCGGGACGCGGGGCGGCTGTTGATCCCGGTGCACCCGTGGCAGGCGGCACATGTGCTGAAGCGCGCGGGGGACGGTCCGGTGGACGCGCATCCGCTGATGTCGCTGCGCACGCTCGCCCTGGCGGGCGGTACACACGTCAAGACCGCGCTGAGCGCCCGGCTGACGTCCTCGGTGCGGGACATCTCGGTCTACTCGATCGGGCTCTCGGCGGCCCTGTCGGCGTTCGGGGAGTCCCTGGCGGCACGCTCGGACGGCCTGTTGCACGTCACCCGCACGCTGGGCGCCGCCACGGCCGACTCCCCCGACCTGGCGGCCGTGTTGCGGGAGTCGCCGCAGACGTACGCGGCCACGGAAGCGGGCGAGCGGGTGCTGCCGGTGGCCGCCCTCGCGACCACCGGCCTGCCCCGATCGCCCTCCTGGCTGGCCGAGTTCACGCGTCTCGCCCTCGTCGTCGGTCTGCGTCTGCTGGAGTCCGGTGTGGCCCTTGAGGCACACGGTCAGAACCTGCTGGTGGTGCTGGACCGGACGGGTGCCCCGGTACGCCTGGTCTATCGCGATCTCGCCGACATCCGCGTCAGCGCCAAGCGCCTTGCCCGGCACGGGATTCCGGTCCCGGAGCTGAGCGGACGGATCGTCACGGACGACGAAACGACCCTGCGCCGCAAGCTGTTCGGCTCCCTGGTGGCGGGAGCCCTCGCGGGTACGGCGGGTTCCGGTACGGCGCTCAGGGCGGCGCTGGCGACGGCCGTACCGGAGCTGGAGCGGACGCCCGACCTTCTCGCACTCCTCCAACAGCCGCTGCCGACCAAGGCGTTGACGCTGATGCGGCTGTCGCCGGAGCTGCCCGGGGACCAGTGGACGGTGCTGCCCAACCCGCTCGTTTTGGAGCCCGGTCCATCTGATCAATAGGATCCGGCGATGATCACAAGACAACGGCTGGCGGCGGGGATCTGTGCCCTGCTCGCCACCCTCACGGCCGGGGTCGCCTTCCCGGCCGGAGCGGTCGCCGACGAGACGGACTCCACGGCCTCCCCCAAGGTCGAACTCGTGCTGGACGTCAGCGGTTCCATGCGCGCCAAGGACATAGACGGCGAGTCGCGGATGGCCGCGGCGAAGCAGGCGTTCAACGAGGTGCTCGACGCGACACCCGAGGAAGTGCAGCTCGGCATCCGCACCTTGGGCGCCAACTACCCCGGCAACGACCGGAAGACGGGCTGCAAGGACACCGCGCAGCTCTACCCGGTGGGCACCCTGAACCGCACCGAGGCCAAGACCGCGGTCGCCACCCTCACGCCCACCGGCTGGACACCGATCGGCCCGGCGCTGCTGAAGGCGGCGGACGACCTGAACGGCGGTGACGGCACCCGCCGTATCGTCCTGATCAGCGACGGCGAGGACACCTGCCAGCCGCTGGACCCGTGCGAGGTGGCCCGCGAGATCGCGGCCAAGGGCATCGGCCTGACCATCGACACGCTGGGTCTGGTGCCGGACACCAAGACCCGCGACCAGCTCAGCTGCATCGCGGAGGCGACCGGCGGGACGTACACCTCCGTGCAGCACAAGGAGGAACTCTCCGACCGGGTCGGCCAGTTGGTCGACCGGGCCGCCGATCCGGTGGTGACCCCGGTCGCCACCGAGGGCGCCACCCAGTGCTCCAGTGCCCCGACCCTCAAGTCCGGGCTGTACACGGACCGCGAGGAGTTCGGCAAGCAGCGCTTCTACCGCGTGGACGTCGACCCGGGCCAGGAACTGCGCGCTTCGGTGAGCGTGGGCGCCGACCGCGAAGTGAACCCGGACTACGGGGTGTTGCTGCGGGCGGTCACCGTGCACGGCCGTGAGATCGTGCGCGGCGAGGGCACGGGCAACGGGCGTACGGACGTCGTCTCCACCGGGCTGCGCTACCCGAAGGCGGAGAGCGACGACGACAACGCCCCGGCGGAGACCGTGTGTCTCCAGGTCACCAACTCCTTCTCGGCGGCCTCCGGGGTGAAGACCACTCCCGGTCTGCCCCTCGAACTGACCGTGGACGTCGTGGACGCGCCCAGCAAGGCGAGCGACGTGGCCTCCTTCGGCCTCGGCCGCGGCTGGTGGCTGCTCGGCGCCCTCGTGCTGACCGGCTTCGTGGCGGGGCTGCTCTGGGGCTGGCTGTCACGCTGGCGTCTCGCGGTCTGGAGGACCAACTGATGCGGATCACACATGTGTTGAGCACGGCCCTGCTGATGGCGGGGCTGGCCGCGGGACCCGCGGTGGCGGACTCCTCGCCCTCCGCGACCCCCTCCGACGGCAGTTCGGCCCCCACTCAGGCCGGCACCTCCTTCCGTACGGCCACGGAACTCGACCAGGGCCAGCAGGCCACCGCGAGCGGCTCCACGGGTGACTACCTGTACTGGTCGTTCGCCGCGGACGCCGGTCAACGCCCCACCGTCAAGGCGACGGTGAAGCTCCCGGACACGCACGCGGGCGAGACCTGGCAGCTCGATGTCTACGACGGCCTGCGGCGCCGCCAGGCCTGCCAGTACGGGGCCGCGACGCGCACCGCCGCGCAGGGAACCGCCTCCCTGGACCTGGCGTGCACGCTGCGCACGGTCCGCGCCTGGTCGGAGCAGTGGGCCAACGACCCGCTGCCCGGCACGTATTACGTCCGGCTGACGGTCGTGGATCTCCAGTCCTCGGACCTGGGCCAGCCGGTGAGTACCGAACTGCGGGTGGACTCCAAGGACATCGGCGGTTCGGCGGCGGTGGACGGCTCGCTGGCACAGCCGCTGACACCGGGGATCGCGGTCAAGTCGACGTCGGACGAGGACAGTTCGTCGTCCACTTCGGCGGCGCTGTCGAGCATCGAGCCCGACGGCGGCTGGTCGTCCGGCTGGTGGTCCGACCGCTGGGTGTGGACCGCCGTGGGCGGTGTGCTGGCCGCGCTCGCGGGCATCGGCGGGTACGCGCTGACGCGCGGGTCGGGACGGCCGCGCCG
>NZ_JAWOAI010000062.1:0-28187 GCF_033194735.1 Streptomyces sp. W16 | reverse complement strand
GCCGACTGCGCGAGAGCCCCGCACTCGGCGCCGCCCGGACCGTGCTCCTCGTCGACAGCGGAGTGCGCCGCACGGAGATCCGGCAGCGGGTGGCGGACGCGCTCGGCTCGCGCCCGTACGAGTGCCTGACCCTCAGCGGGGCCGGCGACCTGGACGACGTACTCGCGCTGGGGGCCCGGCTCGAAGGAGCGGAGCTGGTGCTCGCGCTGGGCGGCGGCTCGCTGCTCGACCGGGCCAAGCTGGCCAGCCTGGCCGCCTCGGGACCCGAAGTGGCACGCCGTCTGACGGTGCCGCAACGCAGCGGACTCATCGTGCTCACGCGGGTTCCGCGCCTCATGCCCCTGATCGCCGTGCCCACGACCATCGGCACGGGTTCGGAGGCGAGCGCGGTCTCCTGCCTCGCGTACAAGGACGCCAAGCGCCTCGTCATGGGGGAAGGGCTGCGGCCGGAGCTGTCGGTGCTCGATCCGCTCGCCACCGCGACCCTGCCCCGGTACCTGCTCGTCGAAGGCGTCCTGGAGACGTTCTTCCGCCTTGTCAGCCCGTATGTCGGCGACCGCGCGGAACTCCCGGAACCGGACGCCCGTGTCGAAGCCGCCGCCGTACGCCTGTTGCGTCTCGGGGACGAGATCGTGGCGGCGACCCGTGCGGGCGGGCGGGCCACCGACGAACAGCGTGCGCTGAGCGCGCGGCTCAGCGCCGAGAGCCACACCCGGCACTTCCACGACGGCCGTGATCCCTACGCCGTCAAGGGCTGGCTCATCGCCAACGAGCTCTCCACCGTGCTCGGCCTGCGCAAGATGACGGCTGTCGCCGCACTGCTGCCGGCGCTGTGGCAGGCCATCGACCAGGGCGAGGAACGCCTGGGTTCGCGGCGCCGTCTGCGCCGGTTGTGGGCCGTGCTCCGTACGGGACACGGGCGGTCACTGCCCGCCGAGCCGGCGGCCGGTGTGGCCGCTCTCGTCGACTCGTGGGGGATCGAGCGCCACATCGTCGCGGACACCGCGACAACAGAGGCGATCGCGCACCGCACGGTCCGGGCCTGGGGAGCGGGGCTGCCGATGCTCGGCGCCTTCGGGCACACCGATGTGCGGGAGCTGTTGTGCCGCACCGTGGTGGCGCCGGCCGGGCGGGACCGCCCCGAGCGCCTTGCCGGGGATCAACTCGCCCCGGCCACCTGAGACTTCTGCCACGGCTCGCCCCTCGGGGCGCCGTAGCGGGGGAAATGAAGAACATCCGCTGTACATGGAGGAGGGGACATGCAGGGTACGGAGACTGCCAAGCCGCTGCTGGAACTCGGTATGCAGGAGCTGGAGCCCATGGACGCGCCGGGCTGGTGGACCGCGATAGGCGTCAGCGCCGGCGTGGTCGTCAGCGCCTCCGCCGCCTACGGCAGTGCCGCCGCCTCGGTGTCGCTGCTCACCT
This sequence comes from Streptomyces sp. W16, assembly GCF_033194735.1. Taxonomy (NCBI): domain Bacteria; kingdom Bacillati; phylum Actinomycetota; class Actinomycetes; order Kitasatosporales; family Streptomycetaceae; genus Streptomyces; species Streptomyces sp. W16. The sequence goes on along the minus strand of NZ_JAWOAI010000062.1, from coordinate 26,762 downwards.
GAGCCCGTGACGGGCGGGCACCGAGTGCCCACCGCACGTGTACATGACCGACTCACCACGAGGGGAGGTGAAACACATGGAGCAGACCAAGGAATTCGCTCCGCTGCTTGAGCTGGGTATGCAGGAGCTGGAGGCCATGGAGGCCCCGGGCTTCTGGACCGGGTTCTCGGTCGGCGTCGCGATCAGTGGCGTGGCCTCGGCGAGCGCCGCGGTCAGCGTGGCTGTCAGCATCGCCACCTGAGTCCAACTGTGACTGAGCCCGGTGCCGTGGTGACGGCCATCATCCGCCGCCAAGGCACCGGGCCAGTCCTTCAGAACCTAGCACCGCGAGGTGGAGGAAAACATGAACCGCAGGAACACCGCGGGCATCGCCCTGTCCGTCGCCGGTCTCTGCGTGCTGATCGCGCTGGCCGCCCTGGCCACGGCGTTCGAGCTGTCGGGGGCGGTACGTGTCGCAGTCGTCGCACTGCTGGTCTGCGCCATCGCCGGGGCCGCTGCCGTGGTGGGGTCCTCGGTGGCCAGGAGCAACCGTGAGTGAGACGCCGGTCATCGAGTTCCACGGTGTGACCAAGAGATTCGGAGAGGTCACCGCTGTGGAGGACCTCACCTTCGCGGTGCGGCCCGGGCGGATCGTGGGCCTCCTCGGCCGCAACGGCGCGGGCAAGAGCACCGCGCTGCGGGTCCTGCTCGGCCTGGTCCGGCCGACTGCCGGACACGCGAGCCTCTTCGGGCACGCGTACCAGGATCTGCCCGACGCCCCCCGCCGGATCGGGGTCAGCATGGACACGATCGGCCCGACCCCGGGTACGACGGGCCGCCGCGACCTGCGGATCTGGGCGCGGAGCCTCGGTCTGCCCGGGAGCCGGGTGGAAGAGGTGCTCGACCAGGTCGGTCTCACCGACAGCGCCGACCGCAAGGTCAAGGGCTACTCCACCGGTATGCGGCAACGGCTCGCGCTCGCCACCGCGCTGCTCCCCGACCCCGAACTCCTGGTCCTGGACGAGCCGGTGAACGGGCTCGACCCGGACGGCATCCGCTGGCTGCGTGAACTGCTGCGCACGCTCGCGGCGGAAGGAAGAACCGTCCTGCTCTCCAGTCACCTGCTCGCCGAGGTCGAGCAGACCGTCGACGACGTCGTCATCATCCAGCGCACTCTGCGCTACTCGGGCGCACTGGCGAGGCTCACCGCCGACGGCACCGACCGTCTGGAGGACCGGTTCTTCGAGCTGGCGGGCGCGAGCGCTTCGGGCGGTACCCGTGACTGACGCACTGCGCGGTGAATGGCTCAAGGCCCGGAGCGGCAGGGCGTGGATCGTGCTCCTGGTGTCCGGCATCTACATGTCGGTCATGACGAGCTTCGGCTACGGCTCCGAGGGTGACAAGGCGCTCGACCAGGGCAGCGGCGATCTCGCCGCCGTGACCGACGACGTCGTACGTGCCTGGATGATGACCTTCCTCTTCGTCGCTCTCTACGGCGCGGTCGTCGTCACGCGCGAGTACAGCTCGGGCTCGATCAGCCGCTCCGTCCTCGTGACCGGGCGCGCGCGCCTGTTCGGCGCCAAGCTCGCCGTGGCCGCGCTGATGGGTGCGCTGTCCGGAGTGGTCGCGGTGGTCCTCTCGGTGCTCTCCGCATGGGGCGTACTCGCCGTCTACGGGCGGGACTTCGCCTGGACGAAGGAGACGACCCTGATCGCGGCGGGCGTGTTCGTGTGCAACGTCCTGGCCGCTCCCTGGGGCGTCTTCATCGGCTGGATCATCCGTCATCAGATCGCCTCGGTCGTCACGGTCATGGCGCTGACCCTGCTGGTCGACCCCGGTCTCCAGCAGCTCGCCCCGAAGGCCGCGAGCTATCTGTTCACGATCGCGATGAGCTCGGTCTACCGGGACGTGGGCCACACACTGCTGTCCCCTCAGGCCGCCCTCCTGGTCATCGCGAGCTGGCTCGCCGCCGCCGGCTTCGCCGCGTACCGGCTCCTCCGCGTCCGCGACCTCACGTAAGGCAGGCAGACAGCATGTCCACCAAGACCGAGCCGGCCCTCGTGCCCCCCGAGCTGCTGGCCCGTCCCCGGCTCGCCGCCGACGTGTCGGTGCACGAACCGGCCGACGAGGGGGCGTCGTGGCTGATCCAGCAGGGTCAGGCACGGTACTTCCGGGTCCAGCCCGACCTGGCCCGCCTCGCCCTGGCGCTCAACGGGACCCGCGACCACGCGCTGCTCGCGGAGATCCTCGGGGCACCGTGGACGGTCGACGCGGTCACGGAAGCCGTGGAGAAGCTCGCGGCCGGGAAACTGCTCGACAACGGAGAAGCCGTTCGCAGGAGCGACCGCCGCTTCAAGTTCGTCCCGCCGCTGACACTGCAGTTCACGATCGTCCGGCCCGAGCGCCTGCTGCTCCGTATCTCACCGCTCGTCAAGGCACTGACGGGGCGGGCCGGGACGGTGGCCGCCATCGTGCTCACGCTGACCGGACTGCTCGCGCTCGCGGGGCAGTCGGCCCGGGTCGGCGCCGCCCTCGGGCAGCCGCTCGGGCTCGGTACGTACCTCGCCGTCTTCATGGGCGTCCTGGCCACGACCGCCGTGCACGAGTTCGGGCACGGCGCGGTCCTCACACACCACGGCGGACGCCCCGGCCGGATGGGCGTGATGCTCTTCTATCTGTCGCCCGCCTTCTTCTGCGACGTCACCGACGGCTGGCGGCTGCCGCGCAAGGGCCAGCGGGTCGCGGTGGCTCTCGCCGGGATCGCCACCCAGGTGGTCATCGCCGGGGGCGCCGCGGTGGCCTCGCTCTTCGTCACCGGCGCGGCGCGGGACGGGCTGCTCGTCTTCGCCTTCGTCACCTACGTCGCGGGCCTGCTCAACCTCGTCCCGTTCGTCAAACTCGACGGCTACATCGCGTTGATGAGCCACCTCGACGTCCCGCACCTGCGTGACCGGGCCCTGACCGACGCCCGCCGCGCGGTCGCCGGCGTGCTCTTCGGTGGTCGCCACAGCCGCGAGTTGCCCGAACTCGGGCGCTGGGCCGTGCCGTTCGGCCTGGCCTCCATGGTCTTCCCGCTCTACATGATCGCCACGGCCGTCGGCCTGTGGGGCGACACTCTTCAGCGGATCGGCGTCGTCGGTGCCTCACTCATGCTCTGCGGGGTCGGCTATCTCGGGTACCACCTCGTACGCGGATTCCTGCGGGTCGCACGGGAAGCGCGCACCGGCGGCGCGGGCGTGGCCCGTATCGGCGCCGTCGCCGTCCTGCTCACCGGGGTGCTCGCCGCCGTGCTCGCGCTCGTGGACGTCCCGTACACGGTGAGCGCGGGATACGCCGTGCGGGACGGGGGGAAGGTGGAACTCCTGCTTCCGTCGTCCGCCGACCGTTCGGTGATCGAAAAGGGTGCGAAGGTACGCCTCTACCGAGTGGGCATCGCCACGAAGAGCGAGACCGGGCGTGGTGTCATCACCGATGACCGGCCCGTCGCGACGACGGCCCCGCTCTCCGCTTTCCTGCCGGTACGGGCCGACACCCTGCCCACCCCCGCCGACGGGTACCGGCTGCGGCTCACGAAGACCCCGGAAGACGCCCTGGGCGGCGCCGTCGTGGACGCGGGAACGATGCCCGTCGGGCAGTGGATCTTCACCAAGTACGTGCTGCCGGCCTTCCGTTGGTGAAGGGCCCCGCCCCAGTCGACCGACGTGACAACTCCGCCCCGGCCATGACCGGGGCGGCATCGAGGAGACCCTGATGGACTTCCGGTACCTGACTTTCTGCCGGCCGGGCGAGGTCTTCTACGACGTGCAGGCCCCCGCCGGCGCCGAGGACGACTTCCCCGCCGCGCGCACCCCGCTCCCCGAGGGATGGAGCCGCGGTTCCAACGAGGACTGGGTGATCTTCCGCCCTCCAGGTGTCGAACTCCCCGAACAGGGCTGGAAGATCCATGTGACGGCGACCCCGGAGAACGCCGAGCGGATCAGCCGCCTCGTACGCGACTACTGCCTCGCGCACGGGGTGTACTTCAAGTTCATCCGCAGCTCCGCCGTGCTCGTGCGCCGCAACAGCAAGTACGGGGACCGGGGCAGCAGCGGCAAGTTCGTCACCCTGTACCCGCTCGACGAGGAGATGCTCACCCGCCTCCTCGACGAGCTCGACCTCCTGCTCACCGGCGAGACAGGACCGTACATACTCAGCGACCTGCGCTGGCGCTCCGGCCCGCTCTATGTGCGCTACGGCGGCTTCGTGGCGCATCTCGCGCGCGACGCGTCGGGGGAACTCGTCCACTGCGTCAAGGACCCGTCCGGGAACTGGGTGCCCGATGTGCGCGGCCCCGGCTTCCGGCCGCCCTCCTGGGTGACCCCGCCCGCCCGCCTCCAGGAGGCGCTCGCGGCGCGCGACAGCGGAACGCTCACCGATTTCCCGTACCGCCCGGTCAAGGCCCTGCACTTCTCCAACGGCGGCGGTGTCTACCTCGCCACCGACACCCGCGACGGTACGACCGTGCTGCTCAAGGAGGCCCGCCCGCTCGCCGGGCTCGACGCCGTGGGCTCCGACGCCGTCGCCCGCCTGCGCAACGAGCACTGGGCCCTCCGGCGCCTCGCCGGGCTCGACTGCATGCCCGCGCACGCCGAGTTCCGCAAGGGCCACGAGCACTACTACCTGGCCCGCGAATACGTCGAGGGCAAGGCGCTGGGCCAGGAGATGCAGGAGCGCAACCCGCTCCTCACCGCGGAGTCCGCGGCGCCGGAGGACTTCGCCGCCTACACCCGCTGGGCGCTGGACACCCTCGACAGAATCGAGCGCGGCGTGCGCGAACTGCACGCGCGCGGCGTCGTCTTCGGTGACCTCCATCCGAACAACGTGCTCCTGCGCCCGGACGGCGGCGTCGTCTTCATCGACCTGGAGGCGAGCAGCGAGGTGGTGGCCGCCGCGCCACAGGCCATGGCGGCGCCCGGCTACCAGGCTCCGGCCGGGTACACAGGAGTGGACGTCGACCGGTACGCCATGGGCTGCCTGCGTCTTGGCGTCTTCCTGCCGCTCACCCAGGCACTGCCATGGTCGGCGGACAAGGCCGGGCAGTTCCTCGCGCTGATCGCCCGGATCTTCCCCGTACCGGCGGAATTCGCCGGGCAGGTACGCGACGATCTGGCACCGCCCGCAGGTTCCGCCGCCGGCATCTCCGCTTCCGCACCCTCCTGGCCCGTGGCGGGTCCCGACACCCAAAGCTGGCCCGACCTGCGGAGACGTCTCGCCGACGGCATCATCGCCGCCGCGACGCCCGGGCGCGAAGACCGGCTCTACCCCGGTGACATCGAGCAGTTCCACGGCCGGGGCGGTGGCGCGAACCTCGCCTTCGGTGCCGCGGGGGTGGCCTGGGCGCTCTCCCAGACCGGCGTCGAGGTGCCCGAGGAGCACCTCGACTGGCTCCTCGCCGCAAGCGGGTGCGTGGAGACACCCGGCTTCTACGACGGCCTGTGCGGGATCGCCTTCGCCCTCGACGCGCTCGGTCTCCGCGCACCCGCCGGGGAACTCCTGGAGCGCGCCGCCACCCGTTGGACCGCCGCCGACGCGGACCTCGACGACAGTCTCTTCCGAGGCAGAGCCGGCATCGGCCTCACCCTCCTGCACTTCGCGCAGAAGTACGACGAGCCGGACCGGATCGAGCACGCGGCGCGACTCGCCCACCACATCACCGGGCCCGCCCAGGGCGGCAGGCGTCGCTCCGGCCTGCTGCACGGCGGTTCGGGGCAGGCACTCTTCCTGAGCAGGCTCTTCGAGCACACCGACGAGCCGAAGTACCTCGACCAGGCAGTCGAACTGGTCCGCGCCGACCTGGCCGAGAGCGGCTGGTCGACCGACACGGAGACGACGACGCCGTACGCTGCCTGGTCCGTGCCGGTGATCAGCGGCGGCGCGGGTACGGCACTCGCCGTCGACACGGTGCTCGAACACACCTGGGACGCGGAACTCGGCCTGGCACGCGCGGCACTGGGCGAGCGGCTCGCCACAGCCTTCTTCAGCCACGCCGGGGTGTTCACCGGGCGGGCGGGGGCGATGCTGGCACAGCACAGAATGGGGTCGACGGACCGGACCGGCGCTGCGGACAGCTCCAGAGCCGCCGCAGACGGGTCCGAAACCGCCGCGCCCGCCTCCCTGCCCTCGCACCTCGCCGCTCTCGGCCTCCACGCCGTCCCGCACACCGGGGCCCCTGCCTTCCTCGGTGACCAGTGCCTGCGCCTCTCCACGGACCTGGCCACCGGTACCGCCGGAGTCCTGCTCGCTGTCGACACCGTCCTCACCGGCAGGAACACCGGGCTGCCGTTCCTCACCGGCCGACGGAGCCGGCCCTTCGGAAACGGCGGCCCCGCGTGACGCCCACCCCCCGCTTCTCCGTCATCTGCCCCACCTACAACCGCTCCCGCGCCATCACGCGCACGCTGGACTCCGTCCGCGCGCAGTCGTTCCCCGACTGGGAACTGCTCGTCATCTCCGACGGCAGCACCGACGACACGGACAAGTGGGTGCGCGCCGCAGCCACGGAGGAGCCGCGCATCCGGCTCGTCCGCACCGACCGGCACGGTCATCCGAGTGGCCCCCGCACGATCGGACTCACCGAGGCACGCGGCGAGTTCGCCGCGTACATCGACCACGACGACGAGTGGCGCGCGGACCATCTGCGAGTGTTGTCCGATGCCTTCGAAGCCGGGGCGGAACTCGTCGCGACCGGCTGCGAGCGGAGGACCGCCGCCGGGGAACTCGCCTCACGGTCCGACGTTCTCGAAGTGGTCTGGCACCCCGAGATCCAGTTGTTGGGGCCCATGTTCGAGCCCTCACGCGTCGCGCACCGCCTCCCGCTCGCCGAGAAGGCGGGCGGCTGGCGGGCAGGCGCCGGCCTTGAGGACTGGGACCTGTGGCTGCGGATGACCGATCTCGGCCTGCGTTTCACGACGGTCCACGCTCACACCACGACCCTTCTCGACGACAGTTCCACCCGCAGGCACCGAACCGCGCGGCGCCACCGCCTTCCTCTCGCGGTCTTCGACAACGCCCGGCTCGCGCACGACGCGCTGCGCCGTCTGCGCGGTGGCGAGCACGACGAGGAGTTCCGCCGTGCCTATGTCGCGGACACCACGGAGTGGTACGAACGCATGGCGACCACCCCTGAGTTCGTCCTTCCCGCGGGGTGGCGAGGGGAGTTGCGCCACGAAATCACCCGCCGCGCGGTGGCACCCGGGGAGGTGTGGCCCGACCTGGTTCTGCTCCCCGAACAACGCGACCGTTTCGTCCTCGCCCAGCTCCTGTGGTGCGCCGACGCCGACCACGCCCGCCGTGTCGCATCCCTCTCCGCACGCGTACAGCGTCGCCAACTCGCTCTGGCGGCCAAGGTCGCCGGGGTGGAGCATGCCGCCCAGCTGACCTGAAAGCGGTGTGGAAGCCGGGCCGCTCCGCGTGCTGCCCAGGCTATGCGGCGGTCCATGTTTCACGTGAAACCGTCATCTGATGCGGCCGTTCAGCCACGGCGTGAGGGTGATCATCGAGATCCACTCCTTGTGCGTCCGGTCACCGGGCAGCGGCACGACCAGGTTGCATCCGGGCGGGAAGCGACGGGTCTTGACGTAGGCGAGGCCGCCGAAGACGGAGCGGAGGAAGGCGGGGACGTCGTCGCGTGCGATGTCGGGGCAGGCGATGCCCTCCACCGTGATCACGGCGTCGTCCTCGGGGAAGAGCCGCACGCTCACCCTCGGCAGTCCGCCGAACTCGACGAAGGCCTCGTGCGGGAGTGAACCGTCGGGGTCGGTGGTGACACCGAAACCCGCGGAGGTGCGGCGCGAGGTCTGGTCGGCGCCGATGTCGTGGGTGACCTCGATCTCACGCGCGTACTCGGCCGCGATGTCGCGCAGGGCGGTGACGGCCGCCTCAGTGCTGGGGAAGTGGTCCATACCTCTGATCATGCCGGGGGTGGTGCGGCCGAGGCCATACCGGGTGGCAGTTTTCAGACCGCACGGGGTCAGTGGGATTCAGGGAACCGCAGGTAGCGCGTGGGCACCGTCTCGGTGAGCCACACCCCGTTGTCGCTGACCCGGAACACATGGCCGTCGCCGTGCATCGTGCCCGCGTCCACGGCGAGCACGACGGGCCGGCCGCGCCGGGCGCCCACACGGGTCGCGGTCTCCCGGTCGGCGGAGAGGTGTACGGCGTGGCGGTTCATGGGCCGGAGCCCTTCGGCCCGGATCGCGTCCAGGCTGCGTGCCACCGTGCCGTGGAAGAGGTACGACGGCGGGGTGGCCGGGGGCAGTCCGAGGTCGACCTCGATGCTGTGGCCCTGGCTGGCCCGGATACGCGTGCCCTCGATCGCGAAGCGGCGCTTGTCGTTCGTGGCCACCACATGGTCGAGTTCCTGACGGCTGAAGCGGAACCCGTGCGCGGCACAGGCGGCGATCAGCGTGTCGATCTCGACCCAGCCGGCCTCGTCGAGCGTGAGGCCGATCCGCTCGGGCTGGTGGCGCAGGTGCTTCGAGAGGTACTTCGACACCTTCACGGTGCGTCTTTCATCCATCCGCTCAGCATGACGGGAGAGACGCGGATCACGCATTTTCTTTTAGGGCCGATGTTTGGTCCACAACCAACTGTAGTTATCCACAGGGGAATTGGCGTTTCTGTGGACAACTCCCTGTCATGTCACACCTGTTCGTCAAGATCGGCTGGGGGGCCACCACTTGGCATGAGCGCATCCAACGCCCTTGCCCGCAGCTCCCGTTCGGCCGCGAGCGAGACGAACTCCGCCGCGTTCGCCGGCCCAACCAGCCCCTCCACAGCCCGCATTGTCTCCTCGGGGACGGCCACGGAACGTGACGAGAACGCCGGCAGCGAAGGCTCCGTCGCCCCGAGGTGCTGCCGCAGCGAACGGTTGGCGAACAGCCGCATCGCGCGGGCGAGTTCCGCGTCCACCGTCTGCTGGGCGAGCGGGCGCAGCCGTCGTACGAGTGAGGCCGCCTCGGTCGCGTCCGCGTCGGTCGGACGGTGCGGGCCGTCGAGGTAGCGGGCGAAGACGTGCTCAGTGGTGAACTCCAGGAAACGGGAGGCGATGTGCTCGACCTGGACCCTCAACTCCCGCAGATGGGACGAGATCGCGGACAGCGGAACCCCCGAGGCGTACAACTCGACGGCCACCGCCAGCTCTTGGGGGCTCGGCACGAGGAAGGAGTCGGTGTCTCCGGGGACCGGCTCCAGTACGCCGAGTTCGACGGCTTCGGCGACGGCCGCGTCGTCCGGGCTGCCGCCGAAGCGCCGCTCCAGCTCGGCGCGCGAGATCCGGGCCGCCTCCTCGTCGGTCCACGGCCCGTCGACCTCCGCGACCAGCCCGAGCACCCCGCCCAGGCCCCGGCCCGCGTCCCAGGCCTCCAGCAACTCCTTGATGGAGGCCAGGGTGTAGCCGCGGTCGAGCAGGTCCGCGATCCGGCGGAGCCGGGCGAGATGGACGTCCGCGTACACGTTGGCCCGCCCGCGCCGCTGGGGGCGGGGGAGCAGACCGCGGTCCTGATAGGCCCGGATCGTCCGGACGGTGGCCCCGCTGAGCTGCGCGAGATCCTCGATCCGGTAGGCCACCTCACCGGTCCCGGAGCTCACGCGGCCCCCGCCCGCGCCGCCGGTGACCGCCTCAGGTACTCCACCGCCCGGCTCAGGGATCCCTCCCGCGACGGATGGTAGGAGCGCCGCAGATAGCGCGGAACGGCCGCGCCGAGCGACCGCCAGGTGGGCAACAGGCCTTTCCGTACACCCCTGTTGTGCTCGGCGAGCGAGTAGCGGACGCGCCCGGCGAGCTGGGGGTCGTGGCGGATCAGGTAGGCCGTGCCCCAGGCCCACAGGTAGAGCATCACGGGCGCGGTGACCGTCATGCCGGCGATACGGCGGGCGTACCGGGGGAGGCCGCGGCCTCCGCAGTGCTGGAACATGTCGAAGGCCACCGCGCGGTGTTCGACCTCCTCCGCGCCGTGCCAGCGCAGCAGGTCGAGCATGATCTCGTCGGCGCCGGCCCGGTCGAGGTCCTCCGCGGCCCGGATCCAGTCGCCCAGCACCGCCGTGAACTGCTCGATCGCCGCGACGACCGCCAGCCGGAAGCGCAGCCACTCGCGCTCGGGCACCGGCGCGCCGAGCGGCGGGCGTTCGCCGAGCAGCCGTTCGAAGAGGAAGTCGACGTACCGGGTGAAGTCGGCGGTGTCGAGCCGCTGGGCCGCGAGATGGTGCAACACGTGCGCGTGCTGGACGCTGTGTGTGGCCTCCTGGCCCATGAACCCCTTGACGTCCGCGAGGAGTCCGGGGTCCCTGACCAGTGGCAGGCCTTCCTTGAGGACCTTCACGAACCACCGCTCCCCCGCCGGCAGCAGCAGATGCAGCACGTTGACGACATGCGTGGCGGTCGGCTCGTCCGGGATCCAGTGCAGGGGTGTGCGCGACCAGTCGAAGGAGACCCGGCGGGGCGCGATGGCGTGGTGCTCGCTCACGTCGTGTTCGTTCTCGTGGCGCTCGTTCGCGGAGGTCACAGCGGCGGCTCCAGCCGGGCCACCGCCCGCAGCGCGCGCGGGGCGAAGCGGGACATCAGGTGGGCGCCGCGCGCCTCCGGGGTGACCGGCACGACGGCCTCATTGCGGACGACCGCCCGCAGGATCGCGTCGGCGACCTTCTCCGGCGGGTAGTTCCGCAGCCCGTACAGCCGCGCCGACCGCTTCTGGCGCCGTTTCTCCTCGTCGGCGTCGACCCCGGCGAAGCGCGCGGTCGAGGTGATGTTGGTGTTGACGAGGCCCGGGCATATCGCCGAGACGCCGATCCCCTGCCCGGACAGCTCCGCGCGCAGGCACTCGCTGAGCATCAGCACGGCCGCCTTGAAGGTGCTGTAGGCGGGCAGTGTCCTGGAGGGCTGGTACGCCGCCGCCGACGCGGTGTTGACGATGTGGCCGCCCTGGCCGCGCTCGGCCATCTGCTTCCCGAAGAGCCGGCAGCCGTGGATGACGCCCCACAGGTTGACGTCGAGGACCTTCTTCCAGTCCTCCGGGGTGGTGTCGAAGAAGGAACCGGAGAGTCCGATTCCGGCGTTGTTCACGAGGACGTCCACCACGCCGTACTCGCCGGCGACCTTCGCGGCGAGCTTCTCCATGGCCTGCCCGTCGGAGACGTCGACCGTCTCGGCCCAGGCCTCGGGGGCGCCGATCAACCGGGCCAACTCGGCGGTGCGGGCGGCGCTTTCCGCGTCCCGGTCGACGGCCACCACGCGCGCGCCCGCCTCGGCGAAGGCGAACGCCGTGGCCCGCCCGATCCCGCTGCCCGCCCCCGTGACCAGCACGAGCTGCCCGCCGAACCGCTCGGCGTACTTGCCCGTCCCCGTGGCCGTCACCGGACCTCCTTGGTTGCCTCGTTCGTTGGCCGTCACGAACTCCGTGATCCAGGAGGCCAGTTGATCGGGCCGCGTACGCGGGATCCAGTGCTTGGCCGGCAGTGTCCGCCGCACCAGCTCCGGTGCCCACTCCTCCAGCCCGTCGTAGAGCCGCTCGGAGAGGAACGCGTCCTCCAGGGGTGTGACGAGCTGCACGGGCGCGTGCGCGTACGCGTCGGGGCGTGGCCTGCGCAGCCTGGCGCGGATGTTGTCGCGGTACAGCCAGGCGCCATGGGCCGCGTCCGTGGGCAGCGAGGAGGTCGGGTAGTCGCCGCCGGGGACTTTCTCGACGCGTTCCAGGATCTTCGGCCAGCGTTTGCCGAGCGGGCCGCGCCAGGCGAGTTCGGGCAGCACGGGCGTGTGCAGCAGGTACACGTACCAGGACTTGGCGCCCTGGCCCAGGAGTTGGCCGACGCGGCGCGGGGTGGGCCGGGTCAGGCGCTTGTTGATCCAGTGGCCGAAGTGGTCGAGTGATGGCCCGGACATCGACGTGAAGGAGGCGATACGACCCTCCGTGCGCCCGACGGTGACGAACTCCCAGGACTGCACCGAGCCCCAGTCGTGCCCCACCAGGTGCACCGGCCGGTCCGGGCTGACGGCGTCCGCGACCGCCAGGAAGTCGTCCGTCAGCTTCTCCAGGGTGAACCCGCCCCGCAGGGGCTGTGGGGCTGTGGACCTGCCGTGGCCCCGGACGTCGTAGAGGACGACGTGGAAGCGGTCCGCGAGCCGGGACGCGACCTCGGACCACACCTCCTTGCTGTCGGGGTAGCCGTGCACCAGGACCACCGTGGGGTTCGACGCGTCCCCCAACTCGGCCACGCACAGCTCGACTCCGCCGGTCCGCACCCAGCGCTCCCGCGCACCCTCAAGCGTCACTTGTCCTCCGCCCAGCGCCGCACGTGCGGCAGATCGTCGTCCAGCCAGAAGGCGCTCTGCTCGGGGTCCTCGGAGTCGGTGACGACGAGGATCTCCTCGAACTTGGCGCCCGTGCCCCGGAATCCGAGATGCGGTTCGACCGCCCACAGGCCGGGGTGCGGGGGATGGTCCGAGAAGCGGTACGGCGACCACAGAGGGGACCAGCCGTCGCGGTGGCCGTGCAGCGCGTCGCTCGCCAGGCCCTTCAGGGACTGCGTGCCGAACCCGAACAGGCGCGGGGACCAAGGGCGTTCGGCGACCCGGTCGACCTTGTGCGCGATCACGCCGAAGGGATACGCGCGGTGCCGGTTGGCGTAGCCCTGGCGGACCATGAGGCGGTCCACGTCCTCGTAGATCTCGCGCAGCGGGCGCCGCTCGCGCACCTCGCGCAGGAGCAGCTCGCGATGCGCCTCCAGGTCGGCCATCAGCCGGTCCTGCACCGGGTTCGCCCCCAGGGAGCCCGAATACCCGATGTCGGCCGTGAATCCCTTGTACACCGGGGCCATGTCCAGGATGAACGGCATCCCGGGCTCCAGCCGGCGGTTCGTGGGGAAGAACTGCAGCGGCACCCGGAAGTTCGTGAACGCCGTGCGGTCGCCGAACCAGGCGAAGGGCAGATGGAACCAGTCCCGCACTCCCCGCGCGCGCAGCCACGACCGCTGCATCCGGGCCGCCTCGCGCTCGGTCACCCCGGGCTCCAGCCGGGCCGCCACGGCCTCGGCGCACTCGTACGCCAGCCGCTGGACCTCCCTGAACCCCCGCAGTTCCGCGGAGAGTTCGCGTGTCACCGCCGTAGTCATGCCACCGCCCCACCTGTCCACGTTGACTGCGGTACGTGCTCGTAACTTGACACTGGTGAATGTGACAGTTGTTAGAGGCTTCGTCAATAGGCTTGATCTCTACCTGTGGATAAGGGCGCGGGCCGCTCACGTAGCTCTTAAGTAGGGGCATCCCCTACGGACCCGTACGTCTGGAGTCTGACGTGAGGACAGCTCTGCGGGGTGACGACCGCAGTGGTCCAGGTCACTACCTTCGTAGACGTGACTGTGATCGCGACCGAAAGCCTGAGCAAGCGGTTCCCCCGGGTGACCGCGCTTGACCGGCTCTCCGTGGACGTCGGCCCCGGTGTGACGGGGCTCGTCGGTGCCAACGGAGCCGGCAAGTCGACCTTGATCAAGATCCTGCTGGGTCTGTCCCCCGCCTCCGAGGGCCGAGCCGAAGTGCTCGGCCTCGATGTCGCCACCAAGGGTGCCGACATCCGCGAGCGCGTCGGGTACATGCCGGAGCACGACTGTCTGCCGCCCGACGTCTCGGCCACCGAGTTCGTCGTCCACATGGCGCGCATGTCCGGACTGCCGCCCACCGCGGCACGCGAGCGCACCGCGGACACGCTGCGCCATGTCGGCCTGTACGAGGAGCGCTACCGCCCCATCGGCGGCTACTCGACGGGCATGAAGCAGCGCGTCAAGCTCGCGCAGGCCCTTGTCCACGACCCGCAGCTGGTCTTCCTGGACGAGCCGACCAACGGCCTCGACCCGGTCGGCCGGGACGAGATGCTCGGCCTCATCCGCCGCATCTACACGGACTTCGGCATCTCGGTGCTGGTGACCTCGCACCTGCTGGGTGAGCTGGAGCGCACCTGCGACCACGTGATCGTGGTCGACGGCGGCAAGCTCCTGCGCTCCAGTTCCACCACGGACTTCACCCAGACCACGACGACCCTGGCGATCGAGGTCACCGACACCGACGAGCACCCGGACGGCACCCGCGTGGTGCGCGAGTCGCTCCACGCGCGCGGGGTGGACACCCACGACGGCAGCGGCCTGCCGGGCGCGGGCCATGTCCTGCTCCTGACGGCCTCGGGCGAGGAGACGTACGACGTGGTCCGGGACGTGATCGCGGACCTCGGCCTCGGACTGGTGCGCATGGAGCAGCGCAGGCACCACATCTCCGAGGTCTTCACCGACACCGAGACCGGCACCGACAGCGACGCAGAGCGGAAGGAGGCCGTAGGCCATGGCAATTGACCAGCCCCTGGTCCCCCAGCCGGGCGACCAGACCCGCATCCACAACATCGGCTACCGCAACTACTCCGGCCCCCGCCTGGGCCGCGCCTACGCCCGGCGCTCCCTCTACTCGCAGTCCCTGCGCGGCGCCTACGGCCTCGGCCGCTCGGTGAAGTCCAAGGTGCTGCCGATGCTGCTGTTCGTGGTCATGTGCGTGCCCGCGGCCATCATGGTGGCCGTCGCGGTCGCCACGAAGGCCAAGGACCTGCCCGTCGACTACACGCGCTACGCGATCATCATGCAGGCCGTCATCAGCCTCTACGTCGCCTCGCAGGCGCCCCAGTCCGTCTCGCGCGATCTGCGCTTCAAGACCGTCCCGTTGTACTTCTCGCGGCCGATCGAGACCGCCGACTACGTGAGGGCCAAGTTCGCTGCCCTCGCCTCGGCCATGTTCATCCTGACCGCCGCCCCGCTGATCGTGCTCTACGTAGGAGCGTTGCTCGCGAAGCTCGACTTCGCCGACCAGACCAAGGGCTTCGCCCAGGGACTCGTCTCCGTGACGCTCCTCTCCCTGCTCTTCGCGGGCATCGGCCTGGTCATCGCCGCCGTCACCCCGCGCCGCGGCTTCGGCATCGCGGCCGTCATCGCCGTACTGACCATCTCCTACGGCGCCGTCTCCACCCTCCAGGCGATCGCCGACGCGCAGAACGCCACGAGCGCCATCCCCTGGATCGGCCTCTTCTCGCCCGTCACCCTCATCGACGGCCTCCAGTCCGCCTTCCTGGGCGCGACGTCGGCGTTCCCCGGAGGCGTCGGCCCCACCCACGGAGAAGGCGTCGTCTACGTCCTCGCCGTGCTGGGCCTGATCGCCGCGACCTACGGCCTCCTGATCCGCCGCTACCGGAAGGTGGGCCTGTGACCACGCTCTCCATCGACCACGTCTCCCGCTGGTTCGGCAACGTGGTCGCCGTCAACGACATCACGATGAACGTCGGCCCCGGCGTCACCGGACTCCTCGGCCCCAACGGCGCCGGAAAGTCCACCCTCATCAACATGATGGGCGGCTTCCTCGCCCCCTCCACCGGCACCGTCACCCTCGACGGCCAGCAGGTCTGGCGCAACGAGCAGATCTACAAGCACATCGGGATCGTCCCCGAGCGCGAGGCGATGTACGACTTCCTCACGGGACGCGAATTCGTCGTCGCCAACGCCGAGTTGCACGGTCTCGGCGCCAAGGCCGCCCAGAAGGCGCTGGCCACGGTCGAGATGGAGTACGCGCAGGACCGCAAGATCTCGACGTACTCCAAGGGCATGCGCCAG
The DNA here is from genome assembly GCF_033194735.1 of Streptomyces sp. W16. Taxonomy (NCBI): domain Bacteria; kingdom Bacillati; phylum Actinomycetota; class Actinomycetes; order Kitasatosporales; family Streptomycetaceae; genus Streptomyces; species Streptomyces sp. W16. The sequence continues at coordinate 11,114 of NZ_JAWOAI010000062.1, read as the reverse complement.
CGCGTGAAGATGGCCAGCGCCCTGGTCCACGATCCCTCGCTGCTCCTGCTCGACGAACCCTTCAACGGCATGGACCCGCGCCAGCGCATGCAGCTCATGGACCTGCTGCGGCGGATGGGCGACGAGGGCCGCACGGTGCTGTTCTCGTCCCACATCCTCGAAGAGGTCGAACAGCTCGCCTGGCACATCGAGGTCGTCGTCGCCGGACGGCACGCGGCCAGCGGCGACTTCCGCAAGATCCGCCGCCTGATGACCGACCGCCCGCACCGCTATCTGGTCCGCTCCAGCGACGACCGCGCCCTCGCCGCCGCGCTGATCGCGGACCCGTCGACCTCGGGCATCGAAGTCGACCTGGCCGAGGGCGCGTTGCGCATCCAGGCCGTCGACTTCGGCCGGTTCACCGCCCTGCTGCCCCGGGTGGCCAGGGACCACGGCATCCGGCTGCTCACGGTCTCGCCGTCGGACGAGTCGCTCGAATCCGTCTTCTCGTATCTCGTCGCGGCGTAGGAGGCCAAGAGATGTACGACCCCACAGTCGCCCGACTCACCTACCGGGCCCTGCTCGGCCGGCGCCGGGCCCTCATCCTGGGCGCCCTGCCCCTGCTGCTGATCGTGATCTCCGTGGTGGTGCGCGCCCTCGCCGGTGCCGACGACCAGACCGCCGTCGACGTCCTGGGCGGTCTCGGCCTCGCCACGATGGTGCCGATCATCGGCGTCATCGCGGGCACGGGCGCGATCGGACCGGAGATCGACGACGGCTCGGTGGTGTACCTGCTGTCCAAGCCGCTGAAGCGGCCCACGATCATCTTCACCAAGCTGATCGTGGCGGTCGGCGTCACCATGGTGTTCTCGGCGGTCCCCATGCTGATCTCCGGGCTCATCCTGAACGGCAACGGCCAGCAGATCGCCGTCGCCTACACGGTGGCCGCCCTGGTCGCCTCCATCGCCTACGCGGCACTGTTCCTGCTGCTCGGCACGGTCTCCCGGCACGCGGTGGTCTTCGGGCTCGTCTACGCCCTCGTCTGGGAGGCCCTGTTCGGCTCCCTGGTCGCCGGCGCCCGCACGCTGAGCGTCCAGCAGTGGGCCCTGGCCGTCGCCCACAAGGTGTCCGGCGGCGAGCTGGTGACCTCGGACGTCGGGCTGACCACGGCGACGGTGTTCCTGGTCGCGGTCACCGTGGGAGCGACCTGGTACGCCGGACAGAAGCTGCGCTCGCTGACCCTCACCGGCGAGGAATGACAGGTCCTGATCTTGACGGGGGCTTCATCTCCGTCCGGGCACACTGGGCAAACGGGGACGCACGGCTAGGAGGAACGGGGATGGCTGGACAGGCACCGTACGGCGGCGGTCAGGCCGAATCAGGGGACGGCTGGGACAAGTTGGTCCTGGACGACGACTTCATACGGTCCGCCGAGACGGCCGAGCCGTCCGCGCGTGCCCGGATGCTCGCGGCGCGCTGGCGCAACGAGTCGCCCGAGCCGCAGCCCTGGCGCTCGGACGAGCCGCCCGCCGGCTGGTTCTTCAGCAAGGCGCGGCGGCGCAGGTGGCGCCTGCGTTAGCCGTCGCGCGGCTGCCCCTTGCCCGTCAGGCGGCTGCCCTTTTATTCGGTGGCGTCCAACTCGGCGTACAGGCACAGTTGTTCTGTCGACGCCGGATCAGCCGGCGCCACCGACTGGGAGAGGAGCTGGACGATGTCGATGCACGACAGGACGTCCAACTCCCTTCAGGGCAGCCCGCGGCGATCTCCGGAGTAGTTACCCTCCGTCGAGTCGCCCACCACGGGGAGCTGCCCGGGGCGGCCGCTTCGAGCACGCGACTCATTATCGCGTGGGCCGCCCTCCCTGTTGCCCCCCTCGCAGGGGGCATGCCGAGCTGGGGCGGTTGCCCACACCTACGCGAGCAACCGCTCCAGCACGACCGCGATGCCGTCGTCCTCGTTCGAGGACGTCACCTCGTCGGCCACCGCCTTGAGTTCCTCGTGGGCGTTGGCCATCGCCACGCTGTGGGCCGCCCACGCGAACATCGCGAGGTCGTTGGGCATGTCGCCGAAGGCGATCGTGTCGGCGGCCTTCAGGCCCAGGCGGCGGGCCGCGATGGAGAGGCCAGTGGCCTTGGACAGGCCCAGGGGCAGCAGTTCGACGATGCCCTCGCCCGCCATCGCGACCGAGACGAAGCCGCCCGCCGCCTCGCGGGCCGCCTCGGCGAGCTGGTCGTCCGTGAGGGTCGGGTGCTGGATGTAGATCTTGTTCAGCGGAGCCGCCCACAGCTCGGACACGTCCGTGAAGGGGGTCGCGGGAAGTGCCCCCGTGACCCGGTACCCGGGACCGACCAGCACCTCGCCGTCCAGGCCGCCCTGGCTCGCCGCCAGGAACAGCGGGCCGACCTCCGCCTCGATCTTGGCGAGCGCCACAGCGGCCAGTTGACGGTCCAGGGTGACCGAGGTCAGCAGACGGTGCTCGCCGGCGTCGTAGACCTGGGCGCCCTGGGCGCAGACCGCGAGGCCCTCGTAGCCGAGGTCGTCGAGGATGTGCCGGGTCCAGGGGGCCGCGCGGCCGGTCACCACGATGTGCGCGGCGCCGGCCTCCGTGGCCGCCGCGAGGGCGGCACGGGTGCGTGGTGAGACCGACTCGTCGGAGCGCAGAAGCGTTCCGTCGAGGTCGGTCGCGATCAGCTTGTACGGGAAGCCGGTGCTCACTTGGCGACCGGCTCCAGCAGCTCCCGGCCGCCCAGGTACGGGCGCAGCAGCTCGGGCACGCGCACCGAACCGTCGGGCAGCTGGTGGTTCTCCAGGATTGCCACGATCGTGCGCGGTACGGCGCACAGCGTGCCGTTGAGCGTCGCCAGCGGCTGCACCTTCTTGCCGTCGCGCATCCGCACGGAGAGCCGGCGGGCTTGGAAGCTGTCGCAGTTGGAGGCCGAGGTCAGCTCGCGGTACTTGCCCTGGGTCGGGATCCACGCCTCGCAGTCGAACTTGCGGGACGCCGACGAGCCCAGGTCGCCCGAGGCCACGTCGATGACCTGGAAGGGCAGTTCGAGGGCGGTGAGCCACTGCTTCTCCCAGTCCAGGAGCCGCTGGTGCTCGTTCTCCGCGTCCTCGGGGAGGACGTACGAGAACATCTCGACCTTGTCGAACTGGTGCACGCGGAAGATGCCGCGTGTGTCCTTGCCGTAGGTGCCGGCCTCGCGGCGGAAGCACGGGGAGAAGCCCGCGTAGCGCAGCGGCAGCTTCTCCGCGTCGAGGATCTCGTCCATGTGGTACGCGGCGAGGGGGACCTCGGAGGTGCCGACCAGGTAGAAGTCGTCCTTCTCCAGGTGGTACACGTTCTCCGCGGCCTGGCCGAGGAAGCCGGTGCCCTCCATGGCGCGCGGGCGGACCAGCGCCGGGGTCAGCATCGGGATGAAGCCGGCCTCCGTGGCCTGTGCGATCGCCGCGTTGACGAGCGCCAGCTCCAGCAGGGCGCCGATGCCGGTGAGGTAGTAGAAGCGCGAGCCGGACACCTTGGCGCCGCGCTCGACGTCGATGGCGCCGAGCGCCTCGCCGAGCTCCAGGTGGTCCTTGGGCTCGAAGCCCTCGGCGCCGAAGTCGCGGATCGTGCCGTGCGTCTCCAGGACGACGAAGTCCTCCTCGCCGCCCACCGGCACATCGGGGTGCACGAGGTTGCCGAGCTGGAGCGCGAGGCGCTTGGTCTCCTCGTCCGCCTCGTGCTGCTCGGCGTCGGCCGCCTTGACGTCGGCGGCGAGCTGGCCCGTCTTCTTGAGCAGCTCGGCCTTCTCGTCTCCGGAGGCCTTGGGGATGAGCTTGCCGAGCGTCTTCTGCTCGGAGCGCAGCTCGTCGAAGCGGACGCCGGACGACCTGCGCCGCTCGTCGGCGGACAGGAGAGCGTCGACGAGCGCGACGTCCTCTCCACGGGCGCGCTGGGACGCGCGCACACGGTCGGGGTCCTCACGGAGCAGGCGAAGGTCAATCACGCGGACCAGGCTACCGGTGCGGGGTTCCGGCTCACGACTTGGTATTCCGAACTGCGGCTTACATCCAGTTATGGGGTAATTGCGCAGAGTGTCGACGCCTGTTGATGCGAGTCAATAAAAGAGCGTCCTGCTCCCTGGAACGGGGCAGGCGCGAGGCGGCCTGTTGACTCGAATCCCTTGTGGGAAACGGGACTTGAGGTCGTGGTTGTCCACAGGAATCCACATCCCGGAAAAGTTATCCACAGGCTGTGTGGAAGATCTGTGGATGCCGGAAGTGATCATTCCTAAAAGGGTCTTCGGGTCGAGGAATTCCCGACCCAAACGTCCCTCACACCCACTTTCGGGTGGAATTGCGTCGCTCCATAGGATTGCCCGAAGGAAACGGGTGGACGAAGAGTGACCTACGCGCCGGTGCCCGCGCCAGGGGCCTGCAGGGCGATTTGTCGACTGCATCGCATGCCGGTGTCGACTTGTCCCCAGGTCGAGAAGTGGGCCTGTGGATAACTTCTGTGGATAACGAAGATACGCAGGTACTACCGGGGCGCCACCGGGCCACCACCGGTCAGAAACGGCCGTCCTGGCAGTGCGCGACCCAGTCCGCCGCCGCGAGGAACTCCTCGTCCGAGGTTCCGGGGAACAGCGGCCGTACCCCGTCCACGCCGACGTCCGCGCGCGGGTACGAACCGAGGAAGCGCACCTGCAGACAGATCCGCTTGAGCCCTGTCAGGGCCTCGGCGACCCGGCGGTCGGAGATGTGTCCCTCGGCGTCGACGCAGAAGCAGTAGTTGCCGATGCCGGCGCCGGTCGGGCGGGACTGCAGCAGCATGAGGTTGATGCCCCGGGTGGCGAACTCGCCGAGCAGGTCGCGCAGACCGCCGGGGTGGTCGTCGCGCTGCCAGATCACGACGGACGTCTTGTCCGCGCCGGTCGGCGCCGCCGGGCGGGCGGGCCTGCCCACCAGCACGAACCGCGTCTGCGCGTTCTCCGCGTCGTGGATCTCCGTCTCCAGGGCCTCCAGGCCGTACCGGGCGGCGGCGAACTCACCGGCGAAGGCGGCGTCGTAGCGGCCCTCCTGGACCAGGCGGGCGGCGTCCGCGTTCGAGGCCGCCGACTCCCAGAGGGCGTCCGGGAGGTTCGCCTTCATCCAGTTGCGGACCTGCGGCTGGGCGGCGGGGTGCGCGGAGACCGTCTTGATGTCGGAGATCTTCGTGCCCGGCCTGACCAGCAGCGCGAAGGTGATCGACAGCAGCACCTCGCGGTAGATCATCAGCGGCGCGCCCGCGACCAGCTCGTCCAGGGTGGTGGTGATACCGCCCTCGACGGAGTTCTCGATCGGCACGAACGCGGCCTCGGCCTCGCCGGTGCGCACCGCGTCCAGGGCGGACTGCACCGACACATACGGGATCAGCTCCCGGGTCGCCGCCTCGGGAAGCGTGCGCAGGGCGACTTCGGTGAAGGTGCCCTCAGGGCCGAGATACGCGTAGCTGGCTGGCATGACTTCACCCTAATGGGCCTTGCGAGACCGGGCGCACGCTTCCCGGCCCGGCCACCCGTCAGAGCGACGGGCACCGCTTCCAGCCGCTTGCCCTGCCAGGGCGGAGAGCTCACCCCTCCAGCAGCGGCTGCCCCACGTACTCGCCCTCCGCCGCCCCGCCCGGCACCGCGAACAGGCCGCTCGCCTCGTGGCGGATGTACGTCGACAGGGCGTCGCCGCGGTCGAGTTTGCGCTGCACGGTGACGAAGCCGCGCAGCGGGTCGGCCTGCCAGCAGACGAAGAGGAGCCCGGCGTCCGGAGTGCCGTCGGCCGCGATGCCGTCGTGGTACGAGAAGGGGCGCCGGAGCATCGCCGCACCGCCGTTCTGGTCGGGGCGGGCGATCCGGGCGTGCGCGTTGATGGGGACGACCAGGGCGCCCTTCGCGTCGGTCTTCTCCAGGTCCATCGCGGTCGTCTCACCGCCCCCGGAAAGGGGCGCCCCATCGGACTTGCGGCGCCCGACGACGTTCTCCTGTGCGCCGGTCGAGAGCTTCTCCCAGTCGTCGAGGAGCATGCGGATGCGGCGTACGACGGCGTAGGAACCGTTCGCCATCCAGGCCGGGTCGGCCGAACCGGACGCCGGCACGAAGATCCGCTTGTCGAAGGTGGACTCGGTCGGCTTGGGATTGCGGGTGCCGTCGAGCTGGCCCATGAGGTTGCGAGCCGTCATGGGGTGGGCCGTCGCCCCCGGCGTCCGGTTGAAGCCGTTCATCTGCCAGCGGACCCTGGCCGCGCTGCCCGCGTCCTTCTGGATCGTGCGCAGGGCGTGGAAGGCGACCAGGGCGTCGTCGGCGCCGATCTGCACCCACAGGTCGCCGTTGCTGCGCGCCTTGTCGAGGTGGTCGGAGGAGAAGTCGGGCAGCGGGTCGAGGGAGACAGGCCGCTGCTTCTCCAGTCCCGTACGGGAGAAGAAGGAGTTACCGAAGCCGAAGGTGATCGTCAGTGACGAGGGCCCCGCGTCCCGGGCGACATCCGTGTCGTCCTGCGCCGCCGCCTCGCCCGCCATCAGCCGCTGGGCGGTCGTCGACCAGCGGCGCAGCAGGGCCGCCGCCTCCTTGCGGCTCGCGCCCGCCGCCAGGTCGAAGGCGACGAGGTGGCCGCGCGCCTGGAGGCCCTCGGTGATGCCGGGCTGATGTTTCCCGTGAAACATTGCCCTGTCCGCGCCAAGCGAGGTGAGCGGAGTGGCCCCGGCGGGGGCAGCCGCATAGCCCACGGCCCCGCCCGCCGCACCGAGCACGAGCCCGGTGGCACCGGCTGTACCGAGGAGCCGTCGGCGGGAAACGCCCTCCCCTGGGGTGGCGTTTTCGGAAACGGCCTCCCCAGGAGGTGCCTTTACGGTGCGGGCCTCGGGAATGGACTGGTCAGGCATGGCGTGGTTCAGCCGATCTGCGCGTTCTTGTCGACGGTGGTCTGGTCGATGTCGGAGGTCCGCACGGTCACCGAGATCTTCCAGTCGCCCGCCATGGGGATCTGGATTCCGTTCGCTGCCCAGTGCCCGGTGGTGATGCGGTCGGGCGTCACGGGCAGCGGACCGATCTTTTTCGCGGCGAGCGTGAAGGCGACCTTCACCTCGGGGACGTCGAAGGCCCGGCCGTTGGGGCGCTGCACATAGACGTGCATCTCGTTGCCGCCCACCCGCGCGGGGTCGATGTCGACCCGGATGACGCCCTTGCCGTCCGTGCCTCCGGTGTCGAAGGACATGTCCAGGGTCAGGGCGCCCGAGGACGACGAGGAAGAGGACGAGGAGGAAGCCTTGGCCGCCTTGGCGTCCTCCTCCGTGCGGCCCGGTTCGGTGGTCGTCAGGGCCGTGGTGACGGCGAGGACGACGACCGCGACGGCTGCCTCGGCGAGGACCGAGCGGCGCAGTCCGAAGAGGTTCGGATCGGCGTCGCGCAGCCGCTTCTGCCGGGTGGTGTCCACGGCGGCCTGCTGGCGCGCGAGTTGGGCGGCGCGCTTGGAGTCACCGGACGCGGTGGACGCGCTCGCGGCGGAATCCGCCTCGGCCGGTGCGCCGACGGCGGTGGAGTCCGCGGCCTTGGAGTCGGTGACCGTGACGGACGCCTTGGCGCTGGAGTCGACGGCCTTGGCGGACGCCGTGGCGTGTTCCTTCTCCGGCTCGCGTTCCTCGGCAGCCGCGGTTTCCTCGACGACCGTCAGCGTCTCGGCCGTGTTCGTGTCCGCGAGCCGGCCCGTCCAGCGCCGGGAGATCGACGCGATCCCGACGAGCAGCGCCACGAGCCCGATCTTGACGAGCAGCAGCTGCCCGTAGCCGGTGTCGGTGAACGCCGACCAGGAGCCGAGCTGGCGCCAGGACTGGTAGACGCCGGTCGCGACGAGCGCGACGACACTGCCGAACGCGAGGCGTGAGAAGCGTTGTACGGCGGCCCGCCCGACGGGGTTGTCGGCGGGCGCCCGGTACAGCGAGACGAGGAGGGCGGAGAGCCCGCCGAGCCAGGCGGCGACGGCCAGCAGGTGGACGACGTCGACGGGCATCGCGATGCCGGGCTGCAGCCCGGTCGAGGCGTGCTCGGCCAGGGCCCAGCTCGCGGCGAGCCCGGCGGCCACCACACCGCCGCCGATGGCGAGCCCGAAGGTCAGGTCCCGCTTCTCTTCGTCCTCCCGCTTGTCGTAGGCCCCGAAGAGCACGGCGATGAACAGCGCGGCGGCGGCGAGCAGCAGCAGGCGGGAGACGAGCGCGGCGCCCGTCTTGGTCTGGAGGACCTGGCCGAGGAGGTTCAGGTCGAAGATGTCGCCGAACTTCCCGGAGGTCGTGTACGAGCCGCGGATGAGCAGCAGCCAGAGTGTGGCCGCGGTCAGCGAGACCCACCCGGAGACCACCAGCCGCTGGAGGGCGCGCACCCCGGCGCCCCGCTGCCAGCAGGCCAGCACGAAGGCGGCGCCACCGACCATGACGATGAAGCCGGCGTACGACATGTAGCGCCCGAAGCCGTACAGCCCGCCGACGAGCCCGCCGCCGACGTCCTGTTCGGCCGACGCGGAGACGGTGGTCTTCGAGGGGGAGCCGATCGAGAAGGTGAAGGCGCCGCCCACGGGGTGGCTGTCCGCCGACACGACCTGCCAGGCCACCGTGTAGGTGCCGTCGGGCAGTCCGCTGCGGATCTGCACGGAGTACGTCGTACCGCTGATGTTGGACGGTTTGCCGACGTCGACCCGCTTGCCCTTCGGGTTGAGCACGCGCAGCGAGTCGGCGTTCGTCGCGACCTTCTCGGAGAAGGTGAGCGAGACCTGTGTCGGAGCCTTGTTGACCACCACCCCCGAAGAGGGGTCGCTGCCGGTCAGGGCGGCGTGCGCGGAGGCCGTCCCGGCACCCGCGAACAGCATGCCGACGACGGCCAGGAACAGCAGCACCAGCGTGCGGACTCGGGGGGTGATGGTCGTCTTCAAGGTGGGGGTCCCTCCCTCAGTGCCCGGTCGTGGGGTTGTACGTCGCCGACTTCACGGGCATCTCAACCGTGAGAGGGCCGGACTTGGCAAAGTGCAGCTTCACGGTCACGTTGTCGCCCTGCTTCAGCGTGTGCTTCAGCTTGTCGAACATCAGGTGGTTGCCCCCGCTCTTGAACACGAGTTGACCGTGTGCGGGCACATCGAGGGACGTGACCTCCTCCATCGACTGGCCGACCGTCTCGTGCACGGAGACGGGACCGAGGTCGCTGGTGACGGAGGTCAACTCGTCCTTCGCGCCGCCCTTGTTGGCGATGTCCAGGAAGCCCGCCGCCATGTCCGAGACCGGCTGGGGAATGTAGGCGGAGCCGACGGAGAGCTGGGCCTTCGCGTCGTCCGAGCCGCCGCAGCCGGTGAGGACCAGCGCGCCGGTCAGCACCGCGACGGGCCCGGCGAACCGCCTCACGGCGTCGCCCCCTTGATGATCTTGGGGAGGTCCTTGGTGTAGTCGTCGACGGTGGTGTCCTGGCCGTAGAGGAGATAGCCGCCGTTGGTCTTCGGGGAGAACGCGACGACCTGGGTGCCGTGGACGGAGACGAGCTTGCCGTTCTTGTCCTTCGAGGTCGGCTCGATGGAGATGCCCAGGGTGCGGGCGCCGGCCTGGATGGTGGCGAAGTCGCCGGTCAGGCCGACGAACTGGGTGTCGATGCCCTTGAGCCACTTGCCGAGTTCGGACGCGGTGTCGCGGGCCGGGTCGGTGGTGACGAACACGACCAGCAGCTTGTCCTGCTCGGCCTTGGGCAGCGACTTCTTGGCGACCGCGATGTTGTTCATCGTCAGCGGGCAGATGTCGGGGCAGTGGGTGTAGCCGAAGTAGATCAGTGTCGGCCGGCCCTTGGTCTCCGCCCGGAAGTCGTACTTCTTGCCGTGCGTGTCCGTGAGGACCAGGTCCGGCTTCTCGAACGGGGTGTCGAGCACGGTGGCGGCCTGCGTCGCGGTGTCCGCGGAGACCACGGCGACGGGGCTGTTGCCGTCGTCGCCGCTGCCGCAGGCGGAGAGCGTCAGGGTGGCGGCGGCGAGCAGCGCTGCCGCCGCGAACGTCTTCTTGCGCATAGGAAAAATGTCCCAGTTGTGAGAGCTCCGGCGCGCACCGGGGTCGTACGCAAGAGTCGCACGGACCCCTGTGCGCACCATGAGCGGACGGGCCTCAGACGGTCGTACGCCGACGACCGGCGAGAACGCCGTACGCCACGCCCGCCGCGCCGACGGCGATGCCGACCACGCCGAGGACGCGGGCGGTGGTGTCGGAGGAGTCGGCGGCGGACGTCGTGTCGGCGGCGGTGTTCTCGGTCTTCTCGGAGGTGTCGGAGGCGTCTTCGGCGGTCGCGCCGGAGGCGGGGGCGGCAGCGAGTTCGAGGACCGGAGCCGGGTTGTCGGGCTCCTCCGCGCCGTCCTTCTGCACCTCGATCCAGCGCACGACCTCCTTGTCGGAGTACGTCTGCAGCGCCTTGAAGACGAGCTGGTCGGCGTCCGTGGGCAGCATGCCGACGGAGACCGGGAACTTCTGGAAGTAGCCGGGCTCGACACCCTTGCCGGTCGCCGTCCAGGTGACCTTGGTGACGGCCTCGGTGATCGTCTCGCCGTGCATCTCGGCGGGCTTGGCCAGCTTCGACTTGGTGACCTTGACGGTCCAGCCGCTGATCGGCTCCGGCATCACGGACGCCAGCGGGTGGTCGGTCGGGAAGGTGACTTCGAGCTTGGTGGTCGAGGCGTCGTCACGCTCGTTCGGGACCTTGAAGTCGACGACCGCGTAGCCGCCCTTGACGGCGGTCCCCTCCGGCTGCACGGAGACGTGCGCGAAGGCGGGGGAGGACAGGACGACAACGGCCGAGCCGGCGACGGCAGCGGCGGCGGCGATACGAGAAGCCTTCATGGAAAGGAGCACTCCACTTCGAGTTCGAGTGAGTTCCGGTGGTGAAGAGGGGGCGCGTGGTTTCCCGGCTGAAAAACCCAGGCACGCGCGTGTGCCGCACGACGGCGGCCTCTCCACGCACAGAAGGGAGTGCGGGGTGGTGGTCGCGTCGCGTCAGGCGGCGAGCACGTGTGCGGCGGCGGCCGGCGGGCCGCGGCGGATCACCGAGTGCTGGAGTGCGGTGGTGTGCGGGGCGGGCGGTGCGAACAGGGCCGTACGCCGTGGTCGCGGGCCCGTC
>NZ_JAWOAI010000061.1:0-28278 GCF_033194735.1 Streptomyces sp. W16 | reverse complement strand
GGCCCATTGCGGCGCGGCGCCCCGCTCGGCCAACTCGGCGTCGGTGAGCGGGCCGAGCATCCGCAGCAGGTCGGCGACGCCCTCGACGTCCTTGATGCGGCGGTCCTCGGTGAGCCACTGGAGCTCGCGCTCCAGCTCGGCCAGCACCTCGGCGTCGAGGAGTTCGCGCAGCTCCGCCTGGCCGAGCAGCTCGGCCAGCAGACGGGAGTCCAGGGACAGGGCGGCGGCGCGGCGCTCGGCGAGCGGCGAGTCTCCCTCGTACAGGAACTGGGCGACGTACCCGAAGAGGAGGGAGCGGGCGAAGGGGGACGGCTCGGGGGTGGTGACTTCGACGAGGCGCACCTTGCGGGACTCCAGGTCGCCCATCAGCTCGGTGAGGCCCGGGACGTCGAAGACGTCCTGGAGGCATTCGCGGACCGCCTCCAGGACGATCGGGAACGAGCCGAACTCGCTTGCCACCTGCAGCAGTTGGGCCGCCCGCTGGCGCTGCTGCCACAACGGGGTGCGCTTGCCGGGGTTGCGGCGCGGCAGCAGCAGCGCGCGGGCGGCGCACTCGCGGAAGCGGGCCGCGAACAGGGCCGAGCCGCCGACCTGGTCGGTGACGATCTGATTGACCTCGCCCTTGTCGAAGGCGACGTCCGCCGCGCCTACGGGGGCCTGGTCGGCGTCGTACTCCGTGCCGGCCTTGATGGGCTCCTGGTCGAGCAGGTCCAGGCCCATCAGGTCGGCGTCGGGCAGCCTCAGGACGATGCCGTCGTCGGCGTGCATCACCTGGGCGTCCATGCCGTAGCGCTCGGAGAGACGGGCGCCGAGCGCGAGGGCCCAGGGGGCGTGGACCTGGGCGCCGAAGGGGGAGTGGATGACCACGCGCCAGTCGCCGAGTTCGTCGCGGAAGCGCTCCACGACGATCGTGCGGTCGTCCGGGATGTGGCCGCAGGCCTCGCGCTGCTCGGCCAGGTACGACAGCACGTTCTCCGCGGCCCAGGCGTCGAGGCCCGCGGCGAGGAGACGCAGTCGGGCGTCCTCCTTGGGCTGGGAGCCGACCTCGCGGAGGAACGCGCCCACCGCGCGGCCCAGTTCGAGCGGGCGGCCCAGCTGATCGCCCTTCCAGAAGGGGAGCCGGCCCGGGACACCCGGCGCGGGGGAAACCAGGACGCGGTCGCGGGTGATGTCCTCGATCCGCCAGGAGCTGGTGCCGAGTGTGAAGACATCACCCACGCGGGACTCGTAGACCATCTCCTCGTCCAGCTCGCCGACCCGGCCGCCGCCCTTCTTGGGGTCGGCGCCCGCGAGGAAGACGCCGAAGAGTCCGCGGTCGGGAATCGTGCCCCCGGAGGTGACGGCCAGGCGCTGCGCCCCAGGGCGGCCGGTGATCGTGCCGGCGATGCGGTCCCACACCACGCGCGGGCGCAACTCGGCGAAGGCGTCGGACGGGTAGCGGCCCGCGAGCATGTCCAGCACGGCTGTGAACGCCGACTCCGGGAGCGAGGCGAAGGGGGCCGCACGGCGGACCGTGGCGAGCAGGTCGTCGACCTGCCAGGTGTCCAGCGCCGTCATCGCGACGAGCTGCTGAGCCAGCACGTCCAGGGGGTTGGCGGGGACCCTCAGGGACTCGATGGAGCCCGTGCGCATCCGCTCGGTGACCACCGCGGCCTGGACGAGGTCGCCCCGGTACTTCGGGAAGACCACGCCCGTGGAGACCGCGCCGACCTGGTGTCCCGCGCGGCCCACGCGCTGGAGACCGGAGGCCACGGAGGGCGGGGACTCCACCTGGATGACGAGATCGACGGCACCCATGTCGATGCCCAGCTCCAGACTGGACGTGGCGACCACGGCGGGGAGCCGGCCCGCCTTGAGGTCCTCCTCCACCTGGGCGCGCTGCTCCTTGGAGACCGATCCGTGGTGGGCGCGGGCGATGACCGGGGGCGCGCCCTGGGCGGCTCCGGAACCGCCCATCAGCTCGGCCGGTGCGTGATGTTCGTCCAGGGGCTCGCCGGTCGCGCGCTCGTAGGCGATCTCGTTGAGCCGGTTGCACAAACGCTCGGCCAGGCGCCGGGAGTTGGCGAACACGATCGTCGAACGATGGGACTGGACGAGGTCGGTGATGCGCTCCTCGACATGCGGCCAGATCGACGGCTTCTCCGCGCCCTCCTTGCCGTCGGCAACCGGGGAGCCGCCCAACTCGCCGAGATCCTCGACCGGGACGACCACGGAGAGATCGAACTCCTTGCCCGACTTCGGCTGGACGATCTCCACCTTGCGGCGCGGGGAGAGATAGCGGGCGACCTCGTCGACCGGACGCACCGTCGCCGACAGGCCGATACGGCGGGCCGGCCTCGGCAGCAACTCGTCCAGCCGCTCCAGGGACAGCGCGAGATGCGCGCCCCGCTTGGTGCCCGCGACCGCGTGCACCTCGTCCAGAATCACCGTCTCGATGCCGGTCAGCGCGTCACGCGTGGCCGAGGTCAGCATCAGGAACAGGGACTCCGGGGTGGTGATCAGGATGTCCGGCGGGCGGGTGGACAGGGCGCGGCGCTCGGCGGGCGGGGTGTCGCCGGAGCGGATGCCGACCTTGATCTCGGGCTCCGGCAGGCCCAGGCGGACGGATTCCTGACGGATGCCGGTGAGCGGACTACGGAGGTTGCGCTCGACATCGACCGCGAGGGCCTTGAGTGGAGACACGTACAGAACGCGGCAGTGCTTCCTCGGGTCGGCGGGCGGGGGTGTCGCGGCGAGCTGGTCCAGGGCGGCGAGGAAGGCGGCCAGGGTCTTGCCGGAGCCGGTTGGGGCGACCACCAGCACGTCCGAGCCCTCGCCGATGGCCCGCCACGCGCCCGCCTGGGCCGCGGTGGGCGCGGAGAAGGCCCCCGTGAACCAGCCGCGGGTCGCGGGAGAGAAGCCGTCGAGGGCTCGGTGTGCGGAGCTGACCATGCGTCCATCCTGCACCCGACCACTGACAATGCGTCTGACCTGCGAAAATTATCCGGCGACGGCTTGCAGGACCGTTTCGGTGCCCGCCGCCCGTCGCGCCCGTCGTGGCGGAGAATGGCCGTATGGCAGGTTCGGGCGAGCTGGCGAGGCACTGGCGGTACACGGAACTGCCCGGGGTCGACCTGCTCCGCGCCCGTTACATCCGCAAGACGTTCGTACGGCACACACACGAGAACTTCGTCATCGCCGCCATCGCGGACGGCGTCGAGGTGTTCCACCACGGTGGGGGCGATGTGTCCGCCGGGGCGGGAGCACTCGCGCTGGTGAACCCGGACACTCCGCACACCGGCCGGGCGGGCGTGCCCGAGGGCTGGCGGTACGGGGCCGTCTACCCGTCGCCCGAGGTGGTGGCCGCGATAGCCGCCGAGACGACCTCCATCCGCGGTACTCCCGGCTTCGCCAGCCCCGTGCTCGACGACCCCTACACAGTCGGGCTCATCCACCAGATCCTGCGTGCGGCCGAGGAGGGCAACGCACTCGCCGCCGACACCCTGCTGCGGGTCGCCGTCACCAGGCTGCTCCGGCTGAACGGTGGATCGCTGCCGCAGCGCGCCGTGCCCACGGCGGGCGGCCGGGTCGCCGCACGCGCGCGTGCCGTGCTGGAGGACCGGATGGTGGATCCGCCCACCCTGGAGCAGCTCGCCGGGGATCTGGAAACCAGTCCGTTCGCGCTGCTGCGCGCGTTCCGGGGCGCCTACGGGATGCCACCGCACACCTGGCTGACCGACGCCCGGGTGCGCCGGGCACGCCGACTCCTGGACGCGGGGACGGCGCCGGCGGAGGCCGCCGTCGCCGTCGGGTTCACGGACCAGCCGCACCTCAACCGGCACTTCGCCCGGATCGTGGGAGTGCCCCCGGGCGCGTACCAGCGGGAGCGCAAGAACGTACAAGACGCGGGGCGGCGGCTCCTCCTACCGTCCGACGTGTGCCAGAACAGATCGCTTCAGACGACATACGCACCCGAGCGGGAGGAGAACCGGACACCGAGGCCGCGAGCAAGCCGGACTCCGCCGTCGTACGGGACGCCCTCGGAGTCGGGGTCGCCGTAGGGCTGTCGGGGTTCGCCTTCGGGGTGACCTCGGCCGGTGGCGGGCTCACCCTGCTCCAGACCTGCGCTCTCAGCCTCCTGGTGTTCACCGGCGCCTCCCAGTTCGCGCTAGTGGGAGCGCTCGCGGCCGGCGGCAATCCGCTCACCGCGGCGGCGGGAGCCTTCTTCCTCGGCGTGCGCAACACCTTCTACGGGCTGCGCCTCTCGCAGTTGCTGGCCCTCCCGCGCGCGGTGCGCCCTTTCGCCGCCCAGTGGGTCATCGACGAGACGACGGCAGTCACCCTCGCCCAGCCCACCCGGCGTGCCGCGCGGATCGGGTTCACCGTCACCGGGCTCACCCTTTACGTGCTGTGGAACCTCACCACGCTGCTTGGCGCGCTGGGCGCCAAGGCCATCGGGGACACCGACGCGTGGGGTCTCGACGCCGCCGGGCCCGCGGTCTTCCTGGCGCTGCTCGCGCCCATGCTCAAGTCCACCGTCGAGCGCGCCGTCGCCGTGCTGGCGGTCCTGCTGGGACTCGGGCTGCTGCCGGTGCTGCCGGCCGGAGTACCGGTCCTGGCGGCGGCCCTCGCGGCACCGATCGCCCTCTACGTAGAAGGCCGTCGGCAGGGCGGAGCACGCAATGACGCACAGGAGGAAGACCGTTGACCGTCTGGATCGCGATCGCGGCGACCGCCCTCGGCTGCTACGTCGTCAAGCTCGCCGGACTCCTGGTACCCGCGGGAGCCCTGGAGCGTCCGCTCGTGAAGCGGCTGGCCGCCCTGCTGCCCGTCGCCCTCCTCGCCGCACTCACGGCCCAGCAGACCTTCGCCGACGGGCACGCGCTCGTGCTCGACGCCCGGACCGCGGGGCTCGCGGCGGCCGCCGTGGCGCTGGTGCTGCGGGCGCCCTTCCTGCTCGTCGTCGCGGCGGCCGTGCTGGTGACGGCGGGTGTGCGAGCCATGAGCGGCTGAGGCTGCGGTCCGGAGTCAGCCGATGGAGCGGCCGTACGCCTTCAGAGTGCGCAGTGCCTGGATCGTCACCATGGGGCGTGCCTCCAGGGCGATGCCCGGCGCCCACTGGCGCCAGCGGACCGGCCAGCCGCCGTCCTCCCGCTGGTCGGCCGACAGACGGTCAAGGGAGCGGGCCATCTCGTCGTCCGTGAACCACGCGCGCGCGAGGGAACTCGGCGTCTTCGCGTAGTCGTAGGGGAAGTGGTGCTCGCCCGGCGCGTACCCGGGGGCGACCGGATAGGACTCCAGGTGCTCCGGGTCCAGGGCGGCGAGCCGGTGTTCGCGCACCAGGCGGCCGAGCCGGTCGGCGGCGGCCTCCGCGCGCGGGCGGTCGGGCGCCGAGTCCAGGAAGGCGACGGCGGCCTCGATCTCGTAGGGGTGCGACTTCTCCAGGGAGTCGACGGCCTGCCAGCAGAAGTCGGTGGCCCGGAACAGCCAGGCGTGCCACACCTCGTTGCGGTGCAGGAGGCCCACCACCGGCCCGGTGGCGAGGAGTTCACTGGGCGGGTCGTCCACGATCGGCACGAACGGCGCAGTCGGATAGCCGCGCTGGCCGGGAAGGATCGCAGGCAGGGCGCCGTCGGCCGTGGAGACCGAGGTCAGATAGCGGCACACGCGTTCCACCCGCTGCCCGCCGCAGCGCCCGATGGAGTCCAGGACCCGCAGCGCGTGACCGGTGTGCAGCGGCTGGCTCACCGGGCCGCGCAGATCGGGTTCCAACGCGTGCCCGTACCCGCCGTCCTCGTTGCGATAGGCGTCCAGCGCGGTCTCCACCGGATCGGGTTCGCCGTTGAGGAAGTGGTACGCGAAGAGGCGCTGCTCCAGCACGCGCGCGGTGAGCCAGACGAAGTGCTCGGCGCGGAAGAGCGGGGAGTGCGCCGGGGGCGTCGGGGGGAGTGAGGAAGCTCCTGTTTCGGCCATGCGTCAGACCGTAGGACGGAAAGCGGTCTCGGCAGGCGGTCCCGGCTCGGGCCCACTCTCAGGGGCGGGATACTGGTGTCATGCGGTTGACGGTCTTCTGGCAGCGGATGGCGGAGCACTTCGGCGCGGGGTACGCCGAGAGCTTCGCGCGCGATCACGTGATGACGGAACTCGGCGGGCGGACGGTGAACGAGGCGCTGGACGCGGGCTGGGAGGCCAAGGACGTGTGGCGCGTGGTCTGCGCGGTCATGAACGTTCCGCAGGAAAGTCGCTGATCGGTCACGAAGATCGACGACGGTGACCGGTTGTCAGTGGCGTAGGCGAGACTTGCACCGTGGCATCCACTGACGAGACCGGGCACGACGCCCCGCAGGCATCCCCGTTCGGTACGGCGCCGCCGACCCGGCCCCCGGCCGACGGCGCCGCGCCGGGCACCGGCATGCCGCGCTGGCTGCCACGCGCCATGGTGCTGGCGCTCGCCCTCGTCGCCGTGTTCCAGCTGGGCAGTTGGGCCTTCCACCAGCTCATCGGGCTGCTGATCAACATCCTCATCGCGTTCTTCCTGGCCCTCGCCATCGAGCCCGCGGTGAGCCGGATGTCCGCCTACGGCATGCGCCGGGGGCTGGCCACCTTCCTGGTCTTCCTCGGCCTGCTGATCGTGAGCGCCGGGTTCGTCACCCTGCTCGGCTCGATGCTCGCCGGCCAGATCATCAAGATGATCGAGGACTTCCCGAACTACCTCGACTCCGTCATCAACTGGGTCAACACGCACTTCCACACCGACCTGAGACGGGTCGACATCCAGGAGGGGCTGCTCCACTCCGACTGGCTGCGCAAGTACGTGCAGAACAGCGCGACCGGCGTGCTGGACGTGTCCACCCAGGTCCTCGGGGGCCTCTTCCAGCTGCTGACGATCGGTCTGTTCTCGTTCTACTTCGCCGCCGACGGGCCGCGGCTGCGGCGCGCGCTGTGCTCCGTCCTGCCGCCCGCCCGGCAGGCCGAGGTGCTACGCGCGTGGGAGATCGCCGTCGACAAGACGGGCGGCTACATATACTCACGCGGCCTGATGGCGCTGGTCTCCGGTGTGGCGCACTACATCCTGCTGCAGGCACTGGGCATTCCGTACGCGCCCGTGCTCGCCGTCTGGGTGGGCCTGGTCTCCCAGTTCATCCCGACCATCGGCACGTATCTCGCGGGCGCCCTGCCCATGCTGATCGCCTTCACCGTGGACCCCTGGTATGCCCTGTGGGTGCTGATCTTCGTCGTGGTCTACCAGCAGTTCGAGAACTACATGCTGCAACCCAAGCTGACCGCGAAGACCGTCGACATCCACCCCGCGGTCGCCTTCGGCTCGGTCATCGCGGGCACCGCGCTCATGGGCGCCGTGGGCGCGCTGATCTCCATTCCGGCCGTCGCCACGCTGCAGGCGTTCCTCGGGGCGTACGTGAAGCGGTACGCCGTCACGGACGATCCCCGGGTGCAAGGGCACCGGACCCGCGGCTCCGGAGGGCCCGGCCTGCTGACACGGATGGGGAGGCTGTGGGAACGGCGACCGAGAGCGACGGAGGCGACGGAGCACACGGCGGCCGACTCCGCCGGGACAGCCGCTTCCGGGGCGACCGGTTCCGGGGCAGCCGACTCCGGACCTGGTGGTTCCGGGGCGACCGACTCCAGACCGACTGATTCCAGGGCGACCGACTCCGGCCCCAAGAACTCCGGGTCCACCGATTCCGACGATTCCGACTCCAGGAACTCCGGGTCGGCCGACTCCGACCCGAGGGACTCCGGGGAAGGCTCCTCCTGAGGGATGACCCCGCGCGAGCACCAGGGCGTCGAGGTCAGTACGTGAGCACGGCCCACACTCCGGCTCCGGCCACAGCGGCGGCGTAGCAGCCGACCGCCACCTCCATGGTCCGCAGCCGTACCGTGTCGCTCCAAGACGTACGGGACAGCAGCCAGGCCAGGGCCGGCAGGACCAGGACCGCGTGCAGACTCACCCCGTGCAACGGCTTGAGCGGGGCCGTCGAGTGGTAGGCCGCCTCCTGGTGACCGGTCCGGGCGAGGACGACCCCGCGCGCGATCATCGCGGCACCCGAGGCCAGCGCGACGAGCAGGATCGCGAACCCGGAACGCACCGCGAGCGCCATCCCTGTGGGGCCCATCGGCCGGTGCCGGAAGGACGCCACCGCGAACACGGTGAGGAGCACCACGAGGACACCGCCGCCCACCGCGAGCGTCATGGACACCGCCGTGTCGAAGGGCGTCTCCATGTCGAGGTGCGACGGCACCCGGCGCCACGCCTGAAGGGTGATGCCGCCGACCTCCACCACACAGTCGGCGGCGAACACGACGAGCAGTACGGTGCGCAGCCGGGCCCCGACACGCAGAT
Source organism: Streptomyces sp. W16 (assembly GCF_033194735.1). Taxonomy (NCBI): domain Bacteria; kingdom Bacillati; phylum Actinomycetota; class Actinomycetes; order Kitasatosporales; family Streptomycetaceae; genus Streptomyces; species Streptomyces sp. W16. The sequence goes on along the minus strand of NZ_JAWOAI010000061.1, from coordinate 19,937 downwards.
ACGACGTCACCCAGGTGACCGCGATCAGCGTCGCCCCGAAGGAGAGCCCGAACGTGACGGGCTTGCGCCAGGAGACAGGCCCGTACCAGGGGCCACCGTCGACCGCGAACACCACCAGGTGCACCAACCCGGAGAGGATCAGCAGGGCACCGGTCGCATGGCAGAGACGCTCGGCGGGGCGTAGGTGGCTCTTCACGGTCAGGGGCATGGCCCGAGCCTCGCGGGAACTCGTCGCGCAGTCGTCGTACGACCGAAGACATCAGCCCTACGCCGACGGAAGTAGGGCTCCCCAGGGCGTGGAGATGAGTTTCGGGGGCGCGCTGGGGCCATGGATGTGTGGGCCGTCCTCGTCTGCGGCAGCGGCCGGTCCGTCATCGTCGACCACGGGCGGCAGCCGCCGCAGTTCCTTCCGCCTTCGGTGGCACGAACCCGCGTCCTCGGGGTTCGGCAGCACGCGCTCAAGGTTCGGTGTCACCGGACGGCGTAGATGACGTGAGTGCCGCGTGGTGCGCTTGACACGAAAATCGAACATCCATTCTCATGGAGGCTCCGGCGAGGCCATGACGGGCATTTCGGCAGGCTTTTGATGGTGAAGTGCCCGAGTTATCCACAGGCCGGACGGGCGTCGGGGCGCATTGTCAGTGGCAGGCGTTAGCGTCTTTGACGTGAAGCGATCGACTCAAGCAAACCGGGTGGAACCCATGGCAGGAACCGACCGCGAGAAGGCGTTGGACGCCGCACTCGCACAGATTGAACGGCAATTCGGCAAGGGCGCGGTGATGCGCCTGGGCGAGCGGCCGAACGAGCCCATCGAGGTCATCCCCACCGGGTCGACAGCACTGGACGTCGCCCTCGGTGTCGGCGGCCTGCCGCGCGGCCGGGTGGTGGAGGTCTACGGCCCGGAGTCCTCCGGAAAGACGACCCTGACCCTGCACGCGGTGGCGAACGCCCAGCGGGCCGGCGGCCAGGTCGCGTTCGTGGACGCGGAGCACGCCCTCGACCCCGAGTACGCGAAGAAGCTCGGCGTCGACATCGACAACCTGATCCTGTCCCAGCCGGACAACGGCGAGCAGGCCCTGGAGATCGTGGACATGCTGGTCCGCTCCGGCGCCCTCGACCTCATCGTCATCGACTCCGTCGCGGCACTCGTGCCGCGCGCGGAGATCGAGGGCGAGATGGGAGACAGCCACGTCGGTCTGCAGGCCCGCCTGATGAGCCAGGCGCTCCGCAAGATCACAGGCGCGCTCCACCAGTCCGGGACCACCGCGATCTTCATCAACCAGCTCCGCGAGAAGATCGGCGTGATGTTCGGCTCCCCGGAGACCACGACCGGTGGCCGCGCGCTGAAGTTCTATGCCTCGGTGCGACTCGACATCCGTCGTATCGAGACCCTGAAGGACGGCACGGACGCGGTCGGCAACCGCACCCGCGTCAAGGTCGTCAAGAACAAGGTCGCCCCGCCCTTCAAGCAGGCCGAGTTCGACATCCTCTACGGCCACGGCATCAGCCGCGAGGGCGGCCTGATCGACATGGGCGTGGAGAACGGCTTCGTCCGCAAGGCCGGCGCCTGGTACACGTACGAAGGCGACCAGCTCGGCCAGGGCAAGGAGAACGCGCGCAACTTCCTGAAGGACAACCCCGACCTGGCCAACGAGATCGAGAAGAAGATCCTGGAGAAGCTGGGAGTGGGCGTCCGTCCGGAGAAGCCCACCGCCGAGCCGGTCGCGGACGCGGCGGTCCCCACCGCCACGGACGACGCCGCCAAGGCGGTGCCCGCTCCGGCTGCGGCCAAGGCCACCAAGCCCAAGGCCACGGCAGCCAAGAGCTGACCCGTGACACGACGAACGGACTGGGCCGAGTACGCGTATCCCGGCGCCCCGCAGGGGCGCGGGGGAGGCGGTGACGGCCCGGCCTACGGTGCGGACGGCGTACCCGAGGAGCCGTACGGCATGGACGGGCCGTACGGCGACGAGCCGGGCGTCGGCTGGTCGGCCGGCGGCTTCGACGGTGAGACCGGTCCGCCTTTCGGCGGCTCGGAGCCCGGCGACGGTCCGGCGGGCACCGGTCGGCCTTTCAGAAGCTCGGCGCCTGGCGGCACTTCGCCCGGCGGCGAGTCCACTGACGACGACGTACCCGGCCGCGGTTCGCGCCGCAGTCGCGGAGCGCGCGGCGGGGGCGGTTCATGGGAAGGCGGCTCACGCGGGGGTGACTCACTGGAGGGTGGCTCACGCGGGGGTACGGCGCGTGATGACGGCGCACGCAGTAGGCGTGGGCGCCGTGGTCGCGGTTTCGGAGAGCCGTCCGGAGACGACGGGGGTGACTTCACCTCGTCGAGGGCCGAGAAGGAGGAGCCGCCGGCGGACCCGACTGAGCGGGCGCGGGGCATCTGTCTGCGCCTGCTCACCGGGAACCCGCGCACCCGCAAGCAACTCGCGGACGCCCTGCGCAAGCGGGAGATCCCGGACGACGTGGCGGACGAGGTGCTGTCGCGGTTCGAGGAGGTCGGACTGATCAACGACGGTGCGTTCGCGGAGGCCTGGGTGGAGTCCCGGCACCACGGCCGGGGACTGGCGCGACGCGCGCTCGCCCAGGAGCTGCGCACCAAAGGCGTCGACTCCACGCTGATCGACGAGGCCGTCTCCCAGCTCGACTCCGAGCAGGAAGAGGCGACGGCACGCGAACTGGTGGACCGCAAGCTGCGGTCCACCCGGGGCCTCGACCGCGACAAGAGGCTACGGCGCCTCGCGGGGATGCTGGCCCGCAAGGGCTACTCCCAGGGCATGGCCCTCAGGGTGGTCCGGCAGGCGCTGGAAGAAGAGGGCGAGGACACGGAGTTCCTCGGGGACGAGGGGTACTGATCCGGTTCTCATCCGGGTTCGGCCTTTCGGTGGTGCACACGTCCTGAACACGGTGGACGCGCGGGGGCGCCGACCGCGTTCAGGCGAGCACCGGCCGATGTCTCAGGTAGGGCTAACCCCCCGTTGAAGACGCCGGGTTGCCACAGTGCACAGACACCTGTGCACAAACGACTGTGTACGCATGGCACAGGAACCCCGCACACCTGGCGCGGAGACACCCACCGAACAGACCTCGGCGACACCCGCGCCGGTCGAACTTTCCGACCTCGCCACGCTGAAGGCGCTCGCACAGCCCCGCCGACAGCGCATGCTCCAGCACCTCACCCTGCACGGCCCCGCGACCTCGGCCACGCTCGCCCGCGCACTGGGCCTGAACACCGGCTCCACCAGCTACCACCTGCGTGAACTCGCCCGCTACGGCTTCGTAGAGGAGATGGAGGCAGGGACGAGGGCGGACGCGGAACGGGAAGCGGCGGCGGGATCGGAAGGGGAGACGGGGCGCGCACCTGGTCACGGTCGCGAGCGCTGGTGGCGGGCCGTTCCCGGTGACCGTCGCTTCCCGCCGCGCAGCCGCCAGAGCGCCGAGATGCGGCACGTCATGGACGAGCTCAACCACCATGCGTACGCCGCCGATCTGGAGCTCTTCGAGCAGTTCCAGCGGAACGCCGCCGAGACCGGGCCGTGGGCGGACGCCTTCCCGTACTCGCGCGGCACCATTCGGCTGACGCTGCCCGAACTCGGGGCGTTCTTCGAGGAGTACATCGCTCTCCTCAACCGCTACAAGCGCCCCGAAGCCGAGACGCCGCCCGGCGCCCGCACCGTACTCACCCGATTCCTCGCCTTCCCGGCACCCCTCGCCGAAGTCGAGCCCGAAGCCGAAGCCAACCCGGCGCGCAACGGAAAAGAGACCGAGCCCTCATGATGCTGCGCTACGCCCTCCGGTCCGTCCGTGCCCGCAAGGCCGGTTTCCTCGGTGCCTTTCTCTCCCTGATGTGCGCGGCTGCCCTCATCACGGCCTGTGGCACTCTCCTCGACACCGGCCTGCGCGGCACCATCCGCACCGAGCGCTACGCGGCGAGCCCCGTCGTGGTCTCCGCCGACCAGAACGTCCACCGGACCACCGTCAAACACAAGAAGGGCAAGACCAAGGTCAAGCACAAGGCGAAACCGATCGCCGAGCGCGTCTGGCTTCCCGAAAGCCTGGAAACCACACTCGCACGGACCCCGGGCGTCGCCCGTGTCATCCCCGAACTGACCTTCCTCGCCCAGCCGTTGACACCCGCCGGCACTGGCGGCCGGACCGTCTACGGGCACGCCTGGGACTCCGCCGCGTTGACGCCGTACCGGCTCGTCACCGGCAGCGCTCCGCGAGCCGCCACCGATCTGGTCATCGACCGCGACTTCGCCGGGCGGGCCCGGCTGCGGCCCGGCGACCGGCTCACCGTCCAGTCCACGCAAGCCCCGCGCGTCTACCGGATCACCGGAATCGCCGCTCCTGCCACGGCCGTACGCCATCAGACGTCGCTCTTCTTCTCCGCAGGCGAGGCCCGCCGTATGGCCGCGCACCCCGGGCAGGTCACCGCGTTCGGAGTGCTCCCGGCCAAGGGCACAAGCGCGGACCAACTGAGGCAGGCCATCACGACAGCCCTCCACGGGACCACCGCGCTCCCGGGCACCGCCACCTCGCTCAGCCCCACCACCCCACTCGGCTCCACCGCTCAAGTCACCACCGGCGACGCCCGCGGCCCCGTCGAGTTCCTGGACGCCGCCACGGCCAGGACCAGGCTGGTCAGCATCGGCGGCGCGATGGGCGGTACCTCGTTGCTCGTGGCAGTTCTCGTGGTTGTCGGCACCTTCGTGCTCTCCGTCCAACAGCGTCACCGCGAACTCGCCCTGCTCCGAGCCGTGGCCGCCACCTCCGGCCAGATCCGCCGGCTCCTCGGCCGCGAGGCACTGATCGTCGGCACGGTCGCCGGTGTCGCGGGCGCTCTGCTCGGGCTTCCGCTGGGCGTTTGGCTCTACGACAGGTTCGTCGCCGTGGGTGCCGTCCCCGCCACCCTCCAGCACACCACCGGTGTCGTCCCGCCGCTGGCCGCCCTCGTCGCGACCGCCCTCGGTGCCTGGACCGCCGCCCGCGTCGCCTCCCGCCGTATCTCCCGGATCCGCCCGGCCCAGGCACTCGCCGAGGCCGAAGCAGGAGCGGAAACCGAGGCCGAGGCCAAGTCCACGCGCGCCCGCCTCACGACACACACCGCACTCACACGCGGTCGCCTCCTCGCCGGGCTCGTCCTCCTCGCGGGCGGTGTCGTGCTGGTCGCCGTGCTCAGCAAGCTGCGTACCGAGCCCGCCTCAACACCCGTGACCTTCCTGGCCGTTGTGGTCCTGTCCACCTCCGTCGCCCTCCTCGGGCCACTCCTCGTCAAGGCAGCCGTCCTCGTCCTGCGTGTTCCGCTCCGGCGCAGTGGCCCGAGCGGTCGGCTTGCCACCGCCAACCTCCGAGGCAACGCCGCCCGTATGGCCTCCGTCGTCACCCCCCTCACCCTGCTGATCGGCATGACCTGCACCGTCCTGTTCGTCCAACCCACCCTCGGCGACGCCGCCCGTGCCCAGGCCCGGGAGGGTGTCCGTGCCGACTGGGTCGTCGCCTCCCAGGGACCAGGTGTCCCGGCCGAGGCCGCACGGCAACTCCGCGCGCGGCACGACATCGTCACCGAGGTCGTCCGTACGACCGTCCGTGTGGGCCTCGACAAATACGCGGCCCAAGGCGTCACACCCGCCGGACTCACCCGCACCTGGGACCCCGACGTCACCACCGGATCGCTCGACGGGCTCGCCGAGCACACCGCGGCCGTGAGCGAACTGGCCGCGGACCAGCTGCACTTGAAGCCCGGCAGCACTCTCAGGCTCACGCTCGGTGACGGCACGCCCGCCGTGCTCACCGTCGTCGCCGTCTACGCCAGAGGTCTCGGCTTCGGTGATCTCACCCTCGCGCACGATCTCGTCGCCCGGCATGTCGACAACCCGCTCGCCTCCTCCGTCCTCGTCAGCACGTCCCGTACACAGACACAACTCGCGACTACCCTCCGTGAGTTCCCGGGCATCCGTGTTCTCGCGCCGGCCGCCGCCGACTCGCTCCAGGCGCGGCGGCAGCAGGCGAACGCCGAGGTCAACTACCTGGCCATGGGCCTCGTCCTGGCCTTCACCGCCATCGCCGTGGTCAACACGCTCGCCATGTCGGTAGCCGAGCGGGTCCGGGAGTTCGCGCTGCTGCGGCTCGTGGGCGCCACCCGCCGTCAGGTGCTGCGGATGCTGCGGATCGAGGCGCTGTCGGTGGTGCTGCTCGCCATGGCGCTCGGCAGCGGTATCGCCCTCGCCGTCCTGACCGCGTTCAGCATCGGGATGACCGGCCGGGCCGCACCGTCGGTCACCCCTCTCGGCTACGTCACGGTGGTGGCGGTCGGCGCGGTGCTTGCGCTCGTCGCCACGGCACTGCCAGGGCGGGTGGCGCTCCGGGTGCGGGCGGTGACGGTGGCGACGGCGAGGGAGTAGCCACTGGGGGGGGCGACTGACCGTTTCCCGGTTCGCCGAGGGTGCGTGTTCCGCACGCTTAGTGTGCGTTCCGTGGAGGGTGCGCATGTTTGGTGCGGGAGTAGCTTCTGCTGCCGTCACTCCCCGGCCCTCCCGCCTGCTGAGCCGCAGCCAGGCCCGCCTGAGTGTCTTCAGGCCGATCCATCGGCTGATCCTTCGCGTGTCATGAAAGGCGGCCCCCTTGTTCCCGCCCGCGCACCACCGAAGATCGCTGGTGGCCTCCCTGGTCGGTGTCGGCCTCTTACTGAGTGGCTGTGGACTGGAATCGAGTGCCGAGCCCGCCGACGACGGGCCGATCACACTCGGGTTCGTCAATGGCGGCAGTACCGAGTTCCACACCTGTCTGCAGGAGTCGATCGCGAACACGGCCAAGAGCAACTTCGCGAGGCTCGTCACTGCCAACTCGCATCAGGACGCCGCGCAGGAACTCTCCAACATCCAGGCCATGATCGCGCGCCATGTCGACGCGATCATCGTGCAGACCGTGAACACCAACGCGCTCAAGAGCGACATCGCCAAGGCCAAGAGGGCGCACATTCCGATCTTCCTGACCTCGGTCAGTGCCGATCCGTCCGACATTCTCGGAGCCGTCGTCGTCGACCTGAAGGCGGTGGGCAAGCTCGACGCCGACTGGATCGAGGACGACGCCGCCGGTCGCGAGGTGCAGGTGGCCGTCATCGCGGGTGCGCCGGGCGCCGCCTCCGACCTGCTCGTCGGCGGATTCACCAAGGGACTGCCGGCGAACGCGAAGGTGGTCGCGAACCAGCCCGCCATGTTCGTCGCCGCGAAGGCGAAGATCGTCGCCGAGGGCATGATCAAGGCGCATCCCGGTCTGGACTACGCCTTCGTCGCCAACGAGGAGATGGCCTTCGCCGCCCGCAAGGCGTTCGACGCGGCCGGCGGCAAGGGCGTCAAGATCGTGACGGTCAACGGCACCGACGAGGCCCTCGCCGCCCTCAAGGACGGCCGCTTCGCCGCCACCGTCTCCAACTCGGCCAAGGACACCGGCGAACTGGCCGTCACCGACGTCATCAGCCTTCTCCGTAAGGAGAAGGTGGAGAAGATCGCCACGACCCCGGCCCGCCTGGTCACGAAGGCCAACGCGGACACCGCCCCGCTCTACTGCCCCTCCGACGGACTGTGAGCGGAGGCGGGGCCGGACTGTCGCGTTGTAGACACTGTGTCTACAACGCGACAGGCAGTCCCGCTGCCTTCCAGGCCTGGAAGCCGCCGACCAGGTCCGTCACGCGGTGCAGGCCCAGTCGGTGCAGGGACGCGGCTGCCAGGCTGGAGGCGTAGCCCTCGTTGCAGATCACCACGACGCGCAGGTCGTGGCCGGTGGCCTCGGGGGCGCGATGACTGCCCTGGGGGTCGAGGCGCCACTCCAGTTCGTTGCGCTCGACGACCAGGGCGCCGGGGATGAGACCGTCCCGGTCGCGCAGGGCCGCGTAGCGGATGTCGACCAGGAGAGCCGTGCCGTCCCGGGCGGCGTCGTACGCCTCCCTGGCCTCGATCCGCTGGTAGTCCGCGCGGACCCGCTCCAGCAACTCGTCTATGCCGGGCGGTTGTTCGCGTACGGCACTCACTGCCAGTCCTCCGGGCGCTCGACCTGCTCCAGGCGCAGCACCGGGCCGGTGCGGCTGTAGCGGCGGATCTGCGGCAGCGGTGGGTAGTAGGCGTGGACGGAGATCGCGTGCTCTTCGGTGGACTCGTTGAGTACCTCGTGGACGTGGTGGTGGCCGAAGGCGCGGCCCTTGCCGGTCGGCAGCCGCCGCTCGCGGTCCACGCCCTCCTCCAGTTCGAGGGTCTTCCAACCGTGGCTCGGGAGCCGGGCGGCGAGCGAGTTCTCCTTGAGCTCACCGGCGGCGGTGAGGAAGGCGCCCACCGAGTCCGCGTGGTCGTGCCAGCCCGTTCCGCTGCCGGGCGGCCAGCCGATCAGCCAGGCCTCGCTGCCACCGGGCCCTTCGAGCCGCACCCACGTGCGGCCCTCGGGGTCGAGGGGGAGCGAGGCGATGAGCTCGGAGTCGGCGGCCGTACGCCGTACGAAGTCGAGCAGATCCGCCTGCGTCGGAGCCTGGGCGGGCGCGGCGGGGGACACGGGGGCAGAGGGGGATACAGACACGTGCACCGTCCTGATGAGTGTTCGCGAGAGCACGCGCGGACCCACAGAAAGGGCGCGCGCGAGGGAGAGAGATGCGAATTCAGCAGGAGACGTGACAGACGCAGCCCACGTAGCGGACGAGGTCCAGATGGACCTTCCGCCAGAGGTGGACAGAGGTGTCGGTCATGATCCGGAGTACAGCACGAGGGTGCGTACGGGTCAACTCAGCGTCACTATGTGGACAGTTAGCGTACGCAGGCCTCAGCGTGAGCCGGCCGTGGCCTCCGTCTTCGCCGGGCCGCCCAGGGTCGCTTCGGCCGCCGCGTACAGGTCGGCCGGCCGGACCCCGCTCAGGGCGGTGACCAGGTGTCCGTCGGGCCGTACGAGCAGGACGGTGTGGGCGGCGGCGCCCGGGTAGTTCTCGGCGACCAGCAGTTCGGCCGGGTGCGGCAGCGCCGTCACCGCGGCGGCCAGGCGTGGCATGACCCCGGCGGTCACCCAGTGCTTGCGCTCCCACACGCCCGTGCCCGGTGCGACCAGTACGACCAGCAGGGCACCGCGCCCGAGGCGGTCCCGCAGCCGTACGAAGGAGCCGTCCTCCGCGGTGACCCGGACATCGGTGACCGGCGCACCGGGCGCGGTGTCGACGGGGACCTCCGCCTCGATGTGCCGGGGCGCGAGCGGCGAGTCGGCGTACGCCCCCGGCGCACCGAGCACGCCGCGCCCCAAGTGACCGTCCGTGAGCAGTGAGTCGTGGCCGCGGGCCGAGCCGGGCACGACCAAGCGCAGCCCGGCACCGCCGCGCACCAACGGCAGCGCCTGGTCGGCCGCGCGCAGCCGGGCCGCGACGACCGCCCGCCGCTCCGCCTGATAGCTGTCGAGCAGCGCCTCGTGCGGCCCGTGATGCCAGGCCGACGCCAGCTTCCAGGCGAGGTTGTCGGCGTCCCGCAGCCCCTCGTCCAGCCCCTGCGTACCGAGCGCCCCCAGCAGATGCGCCGCGTCCCCGGCGAGAAACACCCGCCCCACCCGCCACCGGCGCGCGAGCCGGTGGTGCACGGTGTGCACGCCGGTGTCGAGCAGCTCGTACGGCGGTGTCGGCCCCTCGGTCCAGCCCGCGAGGGTCTCCCGGATACGGGTGAGCAGCAACTCGGGTGTGACCAGGTCCTTGCCCGGCGGCAGCAGCCAGTCCAGGCGCCACACGCCGTCCGGGAGAGGGCGTCCGGTAACCTCCCCGGCCGAGGGTCCGGACGTCCGCCACGGCGGCACCCGATGCAACAACGCCTCGTCGGGCCACGGAAGTTCCGTGCGCAGCGCGGCCACGGCGTGTCGCTCCACCGCCGTACGGCCGGGGAAGCGGATGTCCAGGAGCTTGCGGACGGTCGAGCGCGGGCCGTCGCAGCCGACCAGGTAACTGCCGCGCCACCAGGTGCCCTTGGGGCCGCGGGTGTGGGCGGTGACGCCCGAGGTCTCCTGCTCGACCGCGTCGAGGCGGTTGTCCACGGCGATCCTCACCAGCCGCTCGCCCGCGAGGGCCTGGCGCAGGGCGCCGCTGAGCACGTGCTGCGCGATGTGCAGCGGGGCGGGCTCGGTGTCGTCGAACGTGATCTCGCGCATCACCTGCTTGCGCCGCATCGACCGCCATCCGGCCCAGCGCGAACCGAGCTTGGCGAGCGGCACGCCGGTCAGCCGCTCCAGCAGCGCCGCGGTGTCCTCGCGCAGGACGACGGTCCGCGCGGGGCGCGGTTCGTCCTTGCCGGGACCCTCGTCGAGTACGACGGAGGGCACCTCCTGCCGCGCCAGCGCCAGGGCGAGCGTGAGCCCCACGGGCCCCGCTCCGACGATGATCACCGGGTCCACGGTGCGGCGCCCCCTGCCCGTGACGGTGTCCTCAGGGACGCATGTGAACAGGAAGTTGGAGCAGGGTGCACGATCACAGAACGTATGCAACCCATTGCCGGTGCTTGCGTCAAGTGACGGAGGCAGTGGCGATCATGCCACTGCCTCCGTGTCGTTCATGCCGTATGACCGATCATCAGATCGTGCCGCCTGCGCCGGTCCCGAAGCCGCCCGCCACCTGCGCGGGGTTGAGCCCGGTGGCATCTTCGAGGGCGACGGTCGCGCCCGTGCTCTTCTTGCTGCGCCGCAGCCTGCGCTCCAGCCAGCTCGCGAAGGTGGTGAGAACGAGGTTCAGCAGGATGTAGATGACCCCGACGACGATGAAACTCGCCACCACGTTGGCGTAGTTGGCCGCGAGGGTGCTGCGCGAGTTGAGCAGCTCGGTGAGGCCCAGCATCACCCCGCCCAGCGCGGTGTCCTTCACGATGACCACGAGCTGGCTGACGATGGCCGGCAGCATGACGGTGACGGACTGCGGGAGCAGGATGCTCGTCATCGTCTGGCCCTTGCGCAGCCCGACCGCGTACGCGGCCTCCGTCTGCCCCTTGGGGAGGGACAGGATGCCCGCCCGGACGATCTCGGCGAGCACCGAGGCGTTGTAGAGCACCAGGCCGGTGACGACGGCGTACAGGGGCCGATCCTCGCTGCCGATGTTCGTGGAGCGGACATAGAACTCGTTCGCGAACAACATCATCAGCAGGACCGGGATCGACCGGAAGAACTCGACCACTACGCCGGCCGGGACGCGCACCCACCGGTGGTCGGACATGCGGGCGATGCCGAACAACGCGCCCAAGGGGAGGGCGATCAGCATGGAGAGCGCGGCGGCCTTCAGGGTGGTGCCGAGACCCGGCAGCAGATACGTCGTCCAGGCGTCCGACGTGGTGAACGGCTGCCACAGGAACCACTTCAGCTGGCCCTTGTCGTCCATCGTCCGCCAGATCCACCACAGGAACGCGGCGAGCAGGACGACGAACGCCACGGACAGGAGCACGTTGCGCCGTCTGGCGCGGGGGCCGGGCGCGTCGTAGAGGACGGAGGTCATCGCTTCACCGCCAGTCGCTTGCCCAGCCAGCCGAGGAAGAGGCCGGTGGGCAGGGTCAGTACCACGAAGCCGAACGCGAAGACCGCACCGATGGCGACCGTCTGGGCCTCGTTCTCGATCATCGTCTTCATCAGGGCGGCCGCCTCGGCGACACCGATCGCCGCCGCCACGGTCGTGTTCTTGGTGAGGGCGATCAGTACGTTGGCCAGCGGTGTGATGACCGCGCGGAACGCCTGCGGAAGGATGACGATCCGCAGCACCTGACTGAAGCTCAGCCCGATGGCGCGGGCCGCCTCGGCCTGGCCGACGGGCACGGTGTTGATGCCGGAGCGCACCGCCTCGCAGACGAAGGCCGCGTGGTACGCCACCAGGCCCAGCAGCGCCAGCCGGAAACCCTGCACCTTGAAGTCGGACGCGCCCATCGTCACGCCGAAGATGTCGGCGAGGCCGAGCGAGCTGAAGACGATGATGACCGTCAGGGGGATGTTCCGGACGGTGTTCACATAGAAGGTGGCGAAGCCACGCATCAGGGGGACCGGGCTGACCCGCATCGCGGCCAGCAGGGTGCCCCAGACCAGGGAGCCCAGGGCGGAGATGACGGTGAGTTTCACCGTCATCCAGAACGCCCCCAGGACGTCATAACCTTGAAGAAAGTCGAACACGATCTCCCGCGCTTCCGGGTATGGGGCCTGCCGTACCGGCGATTTCCAGGCTTACTTGACGATGTTGCCGATCTTCGGGGCGACCTCGTTCTTGTACCCGGCCGGGCCGAAGTTCTTGGTGACCGCCGTCTGCCAGGCGCCGCTGCTGACCATCTTCTCCAGCGCGGTGTTGATCTTGGTGACGGTCGCGGAGTCGCCCTTCTTGACGCCGATGCCGTAGTTCTCGTTGCTGAGCTTGAGGCCGGCGAGCTTGAACTGACCCTTGTACTTGTCCTGCGAGGCGAAGCCCGCGAGGATCGAGTCGTCGGTGGTCACCGCGTCCACGGCGCCGCTCTGCAGGCCCGCGATGCACTCCGAGTAGCCGCTGTACTCACGGAGGTTGGCCTTCGGGGCGATCGTGTCGTGGATGTTCTGCGCCGAGGTCGAGCCGGTCACGGAACACAGCTTCTTGCCGTTGAGGTCCGTGCCCTTGGCGATCGTCGAGGCCTGCTTGACGAGCAGGTCCTGGTGGGCCAGCAGGTAGGGGCCGGCGAAGTCGACCTTCTGCTTGCGCTCGTCGTTGATGGAGTACGAGGCCGCGATGAACTTGACGTCACCGCGTGCCAGCGCGTTCTCGCGGTCGGCGCTCTTGGTCTCGACCCACTCGATCTGGGCGGGCTTGTAGCCGAGTTGCCCGGCCACATAGGTCGCCACGTCCACGTCGAAGCCGGCGTAGGTCCCGTCCGGCTGCTTCAGGCCGAGGCCGGGCTGATCGAACTTGATGCCGACCTTGATCTTGCCGCTGCCGCTGGAACCCGAGCCGGAGTCGTCCTTGTCGCTGCTCCCGCAGGCCGTCGCGGCGAGCGAGAGGACGAGCGCGGTGGCTGCGACGGCGGTGACCTTGCGAAGCTTCATGATGAACATCCTTTGGGTCGTGGGGAGATGAGGGCCCGTCAGGGCACGTGGCGGTGGCTCTGGCGGCGTGCGGGATCCTCGGTGGCAGTCGGCCGCCACCCGTCGTCGACGGGCCGCCAGCGGCCGGCTGTCGGCGTTCTTCGGTGTTCTTGGGTGCTGCCGTTGTTCTTCGGTGCTCTTGGGCGTTCTCGGGTGGTCGTCAGTGGTGCAGGATCTTCGACAGGAAGTCCTTGGCCCGGTCGCTGCGAGGGTTGCTGAAGAACTGGTCGGGCACGGCCTCTTCGACGATGCGGCCGTCGGCCATGAACACCACGCGGTTGGCCGCCGAACGCGCGAAGCCCATCTCATGGGTGACGACGATCATCGTCATCCCGTCTCGGGCCAGCTGCTGCATGACCTCAAGGACCTCGTTGATCATCTCCGGGTCGAGAGCCGAGGTGGGCTCGTCGAAGAGCATCACCTTGGGGTCCATGGCCAGCGCCCGCGCGATGGCGACACGCTGTTGCTGACCGCCGGACAGCTGCGCCGGGTACTTGTCCGCCTGGGTGGCCACGCCGACCCTGTCGAGCAGGGCCCGGGCCTTCACCTCGGCCTGCTTCTTGTCGGCCCTGCGGACCTTGACCTGGCCCAGCATCACGTTCTCCAGCACGGTCTTGTGTGCGAAGAGGTTGAAGGACTGGAAGACCATCCCGACGTCGGCACGCAGCCGGGCCAGCTCTCTGCCCTCCTGGGGCAGCGGCTTGCCGTCGATCGCGATGGCGCCCGAATCGATCGTCTCCAGACGGTTGATCGTGCGGCACAGAGTGGACTTACCGGACCCCGAGGGCCCGATCACCACGACGACCTCACCGCGGGCGATCGTCAGATCGATGTCCTGGAGTACGTGCAACGCGCCGAAATGCTTGTTGACGCTCTTCAGGACGACCAGTTCGCCCGTCGGGACCGCGTCTTCCTTGGCCACCGATACCTTGGTCATCGCTTGCTGGCTCCGTCCTCCTCGGTTGCGGAGGACAGTAGTGAGCCCTTACGACCAGCGTCATTACATCTGAGGGAGATCTGAGCATCACGATCTGATAGCAATCGGACACGTGTCGTAGCACTTTCGCGAGGACCCGTACCGGCTGCGTAACGGAAACCGCGCGCAACCGGAACCCACTTGACGGCGTCTTCGTCCATCAGCGTGACTGCCTGGGTGCACGCGCGCGTGAGACGTGCTTTCGTACAGGCCGAGACCACACGAACGATGAACCGGAGGGGGCCGGGATGAGACTGCTCCTCGTCGAGGACGACAACCATGTCGCCGCCGCTCTGTCCGCGGTCCTGGCGCGGCACGGCTTCGACGTCACCCATGCCCGCAGCGGCGAGGAGGCCCTCCAGGCACTCGTCCCCGAGGGCGATGTCTTCGGAGTCGTCCTCCTCGACCTGGGCCTGCCCGACCAGGACGGCTACGAGGTCTGCGGCAAGATCCGCAAGCGCACCAGCACCCCGGTGATCATGGTGACCGCGCGGTCCGACGTACGTTCCCGCATCCACGGCCTCAACCTCGGAGCCGACGACTACGTGGTGAAGCCGTACGACACCGGCGAACTGCTGGCCCGCATCCACGCCGTCAGCCGGCGCAGCGTCCACGAGGACGCGAGCGGGGCCGGAGACACCGCGCTGCGGCTCGGCCCGGTGCGCATCGAACTGCCCACCCGCCAGGTCAGCGTGGACGGTTCGGTCGTCCAACTGACCCGCAAGGAGTTCGACCTGCTGGCGCTGCTGGCGCAGCGTCCCGGGGTGGTCTTCCGGCGGGAGCAGATCATCAGCGAGGTGTGGCGCACCAGTTGGGAGGGCACGGGACGGACCCTGGAGGTGCATGTCGCGTCCCTGCGCGCCAAACTGCGGATGCCCGCGCTGATCGAGACCGTACGAGGCGTCGGCTACCGGCTCGTCGCCCCGGCCGCGTAGCGGGCACGGGTGCGCACACGACTCCTCCCGCTGCTCATCGTCCTGATGGCGGCCGTTCTGCTCGCCCTCGGCGTCCCGCTCGCCATCAGCGTCGCCGCGGCCCAGCAGCAGAAGGTGATCGTCGACCGCATCGACGACACCGCGCGGTTCGCGGCGCTCGCCCAGTACGTCACCGACGTGCCCACGGGCACGCGCCCCGCCGACACGGTCCCGGACGAACGTCAGCAGACCCTGGACCGCGAACTCGCCAGCTACTACGAGGTCTACGGCATCCGCGCGGGCGTCTTCTACCGCACCGACACCTCCATGGCCAACGCGCCTGACGACTTTCTGCTCCCCGAGGCGGGCGAGGTCCGCGACGCCTTCGACGAGGCCCTGCTCAGCCGCCGCAGCCACGACCCGCAACAGGTCTGGCCCTGGCAGCGCCACCGCCTGGTCGTGGCCTCGCCGGTCATCCGGGACGGCGACGTCATCGCGGTCGTGGTCACCGACTCGCCCACCGGGCCAATGCGTTCACGGACCCTGCGCGGCTGGCTGACGATCGGCGCGGGGGAGGTCGGCGCCATGCTGCTGGCGGTCGGCGCGGCCCTACGGCTGACCGGCTGGGTCCTGCGGCCCGTACGCGTGCTCGACGCCACCACTCACGACATCGCCACCGGACGCCTCAAGTCCCGGGTCGCAGCTGCCGGCGGGCCGCCGGAACTCCAGCGCCTGGCCCGCTCGTTCAACGAGATGGCGGACAACGTCGAGGACGTGCTGGAGCAGCAGCGCGCCTTCGTCGCCGACGCCTCGCACCAGTTGCGCAACCCGCTCTCGGCGCTGCTGCTGCGCATCGAACTGCTCGCGCTCGAACTGCCGGAGGACAATGACGAGATCGCCTCGGTCCGCACCGAGGGCAAACGCCTGACCCAGGTCCTGGACGATCTGCTGGACCTGGCACTGGCCGAACACGCGGAAGCGGACCTCAGGATCACCGACATCGGCGCGCTGACCGCCGAGCGCGTCGCCGCCTGGTCCCCGACCGCAGAGGCCAAGGGTGTGCGCCTGGTGGGCAGTTGTCCGCCCACCACCGCCTGGGCCGACCCGATCACGCTGTCCAGCGCCCTGGACGCGGTGATCGACAACGCGGTGAAGTTCACGCCCGAGGACGAGTGCGTCGAGGTCACGGTCGCGTCGAACGGCGAGACCACCACGGTCGTCGTCACGGACCACGGCCCAGGTCTCACCGAGGAGGAACTCGCCCGCATCGGCGACCGGTTCTGGCGCAGCGGCCATCACCAGAACATCAAGGGCTCCGGCCTCGGCCTGTCCATCTCCCAGGTCCTGCTGGCCGCGGGCGGCGGTTCCCTGACGTACGACCACCACGAGCCGCACGGGCTCAGGGTGACCGTGTCGGTGCCCAGGAGCGGGCCGACGGCCTGAGCGTGCCCGCGGCTTGAGCGGAGCGCCTCACCGGCCCCCTGTGCGCCTACAACGGCCCCTGTGTGCCTACGGCTTGACGGAGCGGTAGTAGCGCCGCGCGCCCTCGTGCAGGACCAGGGGGTCGGTGTAGATCGCCGTGCGCAGGTCCACGAGCTGCGCGGAGTGCACATGCGCGCCGATGCCGTCCCGGCTCTTGATCACGGTCCTGGTGATCCACTCGGTGAGCCTGGGGTTCAGGTCCTTGCGGGTCATCAGCAGGTTGGAGACGGCGATGGTGGGCACCGTGGACCCTCGCTGGATGTCGGGGTAGGCCGACTCCGGCATGTTGGTGGCGCGGTAGTAGCGGGTGGCCTCGCCCTGCTCGTGCATCTTCGCCACAAGGGTGGCCTCTATCGGCACGAACCGGAACGAGTAGTGGGCCGCCAGGTCCTTCAGGCCGTCCGTCGGCAGCCCGCCGGACCAGAAGAAGGCGTCGATCTTGCCGTGCTTGAGCAGGTCAGGTCCGGTGTCGATGCCGGCCGCGACCGGCTTGACGCCCTTCTTCGGGTCGATGCCGGCCGCCGCGAGCACCCGGGTCGCGATCAGTCGCACACCCGAGCGGTCCGGCCCTATCGCCACCCGCTTGTTCCGCAGATCGGCGACCGAGTTGATGTCCGAGTCGCGCGGGACGATGAGCTGGACGTAGTCGTCGTACAGCCGCGCGATCCCGCGCAGCCCGGCGGCACCGGGCTTGCCGTCCGCCTCGTACGTCTCCACCGCGTCGGCCGCGGCGATGGTGAAGTCGGCGTGGCCGGTCGCCACGCGCGCGACGTTCTCCTGCGACCCGGCGCTGTTCACCAGCTTCACCTTGAGGCCCGGCATGTCCTTGTCGAGCTCGGCCTGCAGCAGCTTGCCGTACTCCTGGTAGACCCCGAGTGGTGCCCCGGTGCTGAAGGTGATCGTCCCGGTCGGCGGCTCGTCGCCCAGGGGCAGCAGCCACCACAGCAGCAGCCCGAACACGACGAAACCGGCCGCCGCGCCCGTCAGGGCCCGGCGCCTGCTGATACGGGAGAACACCTTGAGCATGCGCGCGATCCTGCCAGCCCTTGCGCGGTACTGACCAGGGCCGGGCTCACGGGCCGGTGGTGTCAGTGGCGGCCGTTAAGGTCGTGGCATGAGTTCTTCGCCCGCCGACCTGGTCCGCGAATTCCACCTCGCCTTCGGGCTCGACGCCCGCAGCACACCCACCGAGGTCGCCCCCGACCTCGCCGCCCACCGGGGCGAGCTGCTCGCCGAGGAGGCCGCGGAGGTCGCCGAGGTCTCGGTGAGCGGCCCCCTCGACCGACTGGCGCACGAACTGGCGGACGTCGTCTACGTCGCGTACGGCACGGCCCTCGTCCACGGCATAGACCTCGACGCGGTGATCGCCGAGGTCCACCGCGCGAACATGACCAAGATCGGCCCGGACGGCAAGATCGCCCGCCGGGCCGACGGCAAGGTCCTCAAGGGCGAGCACTACGAGACGCCGGATGTGCCGGGGGTGCTGCGCAAGCAGGGGTGGAGCGGCGGTCGGCGTGCCGGAACTCCGGATTCCGGCCGTAGCTCCGAGTGATGTGAGCCACGGCGGTTCTCAGCCGCAGAAAGAGTCACTCCCGGCACCGCCTACCCTTGTCGCATGAGCAGCGGTGACCGGAGCGGGGCAGTGGACGTCAAAACGTACGAAGTGCGCACCTACGGGTGCCAGATGAACGTCCACGATTCCGAGCGGCTCTCCGGCCTCCTGGAGGGTGCCGGTTACGTGCGCGCGCCCGAGGGTTCGGACGGTGACGCCGACGTCGTCGTCTTCAACACCTGCGCCGTGCGCGAGAACGCCGACAACCGGCTCTACGGCAACCTCGGGCGGCTCGCCCCGATGAAGACCAAGCGCCCCGGGATGCAGATCGCGGTCGGCGGCTGCCTCGCGCAGAAGGACCGCGACACCATCGTGAAGAAGGCGCCCTGGGTGGACGTCGTCTTCGGCACGCACAACATCGGCAAGCTGCCTGTCCTGCTGGAACGCGCGCGTGTGCAGGAGGAGGCCCAGGTCGAGATCGCGGAGTCCCTGGAGGCCTTCCCCTCGACGCTGCCGACCCGGCGCGAGAGCGCCTACGCGGCCTGGGTGTCGATCTCCGTCGGCTGCAACAACACGTGCACCTTCTGCATCGTCCCGGCGCTGCGCGGCAAGGAGAAGGACCGCCGCACCGGCGACATCCTCGCCGAGATCGAGGCCCTGGTCGGCGAGGGCGTCTCCGAGATCACCCTGCTCGGCCAGAACGTCAATGCGTACGGCTCCGACATCGGCGACCGCGAGGCCTTCAGCAAGCTGCTGCGGGCCTGCGGGACCATCGACGGCCTGGAGCGGGTCCGGTTCACGTCTCCGCACCCGCGTGACTTCACCGACGACGTCATCGCCGCGATGGCCGAGACGCCGAACGTGATGCCGCAGCTGCACATGCCCATGCAGTCCGGTTCCGACCCGATCCTGAAGGCCATGCGCCGGTCCTACCGCCAGGAGCGGTACCTGGGGATCATCGAGAAGGTCCGCGCGGCCATCCCGCACGCCGCCATCACCACCGACATCATCGTGGGCTTCCCCGGGGAGACCGAGGAGGACTTCGAGCAGACGATGCACGCGGTCCGTGAGGCACGTTTCGCGCAAGCGTTTACGTTCCAGTACTCCAAGCGACCCGGCACCCCGGCCGCGACCATGGAGAACCAGATCCCCAAGGAGGTCGTCCAGGAGCGCTACATGCGCCTCGTCGCCCTCCAGGACGAGATCTCCTGGGACGAGAACAAGAAGCAGGTCGGCCGCACCCTGGAGCTGATGGTCGCCGAGGGCGAGGGCCGCAAGGACGGCGCCACCCACCGCCTCTCCGGGCGCGCCCCCGACAACCGCCTCGTCCACTTCACCAAGCCGGACCAGGAGGTCCGCCCCGGTGACGTGGTGACGGTCGAGATCACCTACGCCGCCCCGCACCACCTCCTCGCCGAGGGCCCCACCCTGAACGTGCGTCCCACGCGCGCGGGCGACGCCTGGGAGAAGCGGAACGCGGCCGAGGCCGCCAAGCCGGCCGGCGTGATGCTGGGCCTGCCGAAGATCGGCGCTCCCGCGCCGCTGCCGGTCGCCACGGGGAGCGGCTGCGGCTGCGACTGAGGGGTTCGGGCACACGTCGGTACTGCAGAGCGGGTCAGGGCAGGGTTGAGGCGCGGGGGTGAGGCTCCCCGCGCGGCAGTGCAGGGTTCCGTGGAGTGACGGCACGGCAGCCTCGCGAGTAGGTGTTCACGCGCGCGTTGGCGGGTCTCGTGGAATGACGGAGCGTCAGTCCCACGGCAAGGCATCTCCGCGCGCGGGGGCGGGGCACCGCGCAGCCGTCGCCGTCCCGGGCGGGCGTCCCCGCGCCGCACGGCTGTCCTCGCGCCCGACGCCGTCCCCCGCCCGACGGCGTGGCCAGGTGGGCTGTCGGTGCTCCTTGTTAGTGTTCCGGCCATGCTCGTAGCCAGAG
>NZ_JAWOAI010000060.1:0-28341 GCF_033194735.1 Streptomyces sp. W16 | reverse complement strand
CCGGCCGGCCAGGCCCCCAGCACGACCTCCGGCCCCACATCGGGCGGCGGCACCAGCGGCGGCACCGGCTCAAGCGGCGGCTCCAGCACCGGGGGTTCGTCCTCCTCCGGCCAGCCGGGCCTGGTGGGCGGCCTGTTGGGGTAGCTGGGCCGGTGGGGGGCTTGTTGACACGGCCACCTACCGGCTGACCTCCGGCGCGTATGACGAAGAGGGCCCGCACTTTTCAGTGCGGGCCCTCTTTGCCTACCAAGGGGCGCGGGGAACTGCGCGCCCAGCCACATACGGCCTGCAGTCAACGACCAAGCGCAGCAAGCTCTTTCGCGGCTTCCCTGAGATCCTTCGCGGTATCGATGGCCCGCCAGTACGCCCCCTGCGGAATCGGGAACCCGGCCAGCCGCAACTCCCGCGCAAGGTGCGGGAAAGTCGTCCGCTCGTGATCCCCCCGCTCCGGCAACAACCCGGCGAACTCGGGCGAGAAGACGTAGACCCCCGCATTGATCTCATACGTCGTCGGCGGCGACTCGATGAAGTCGGTGACGTGCCCGAACCCGTCCGTCTGCACGGCCCCCCAGGGGATCCGGGGCCGCGCCAGAGCCAGCGTCGCGACCGCGTCGCGCTCCGTGTGGAAGTCCGCCATGTCGCGCAGCGAGAAGCGGGTCCAGATGTCGCCGTTGGTGGCGTACCAGGCGCTGTCCGGGCGGGGCAGACGCGCGGCGGCGTACTTGAGGCCGCCGCCGCGGCCCAGCGGCTCCGTCTCGACGACCGTGGTCACGTCGACCGGCAGATCGGCTGTTTTCAGCCAGTCCTGCAGCACCTCGGCGAGATGCCCGCAGCTGACCACCACATCCGTCACGCCCTCCTCGGCGAGCCAGACGAGCTGATGGCCGATGATCGGCGTCCCGGTGCCGGGGATCTCGACCATCGGCTTGGGCCGGTCGTCGGTGTAGGGGCGCAGCCGGGATCCCTGGCCACCGGCCAGGATCACGGCTTGGGTGGGGCGCGACGCGGCGTTCGGATCGGTCATGACCCGAACTGTACGTGGCGGCCCCACCGCATCTTTCGGCTGCAACCGTTCCTTAATCAGCCGTTACCGACCTCCTACTCCGGGCGCCGGCTCCGGTCAGCTGTGCGCGGCCATGACCCCGGAGGCGAACGAGGTGTCGCACACGGGGCGGGCGTAGGACTGGGCGCGTGCCGCGCCGTAGATACGGACCGCTGCGCGGCCCAGTGCGCGGGCGATGGAGGTGCAGTGCGTGGCGAGCGACGGGTGGCCGTTCACCGCCTCCTGGAGGTGGGTCAGGACGACGCCGGGGTTCTTGTCCTGGATCTCGGCCATGAGTTGGTCGCGCAGGACGTCCTGCGGGGCGCGTGCGGCGGCCCGCGAGGAGGCTCCGGCGGCCGTGACGTCCGTCGCGGTGAGCATCGAACTGGAGGGGCTGCCCGTCCAGTTGACCCGGGTGACCGCGAGGGTCCCGGAGAGCACCATCATGACGGGCAGGACGAGAGCGAGGGTGCGGCCGACCCGGCGGGCGGGGCCCCGGCCGCGTCGCGGCTGTTGGTTATTGGAGTGCTTCACGCGTGTGAGGGTAGCGCCCGGTAATGATTTGGCGACATTTAGTCATCAATTCGGGGGATGGATTGGTGCCTCGAATTGGGTAAGGCGTTGACGAACGCTGCTCGAAATGACGGGTCTGCCGGGGTATTTGTCGACATCGGTCGAGGGGCTGCCCGCAACTGCCCACAACGGAGCGGGCCCCGCGGTGATCCGCGGGGCCCGCTCCGTGCAACGTGCGAACGTTTGATCAGTCGGTGAGGCGCTCGCCCGTGGAGGTCGAGAACACGTGGAGCTCGCCCGGACGCGGCACCACGTGCAGCGTCGAGCCCTTCTCCGGCACCGAACGGCCGCTGACACGGACGACCAGGTCCTTCAGGTCGTCGCCGACCTTGGCGCTGCCGTAGACGAAACCGTCGGCGCCCAGCTCCTCCACGACGTTCACGGTGACCGCGAGACCGGCCGGGGCGTCCTCGGTGTCCTTCGTGAGGGACTTCGCGGCCTCGCCGTTGTGCTCCTCGATGTCGAAGTGCTCGGGGCGGACGCCGACGGTCACCGTACGGTCACCCTTGTCGGAGGCTGCCTTGAGCGCCTCGCGGTTGACGGGGACGACCGAGTTGCCGAACTTCACGCCGCCGTCGGTGATCGGGACCTCGATCAGGTTCATGGCGGGGGAGCCGATGAAGCCGGCGACGAAGAGGTTCTTGGGGCGGTCGTACATGTTGCGGGGCGAGTCGACCTGCTGGAGCAGACCGTCCTTCAGTACGGCCACCCGGTCGCCCATCGTCATGGCCTCGACCTGGTCGTGGGTGACGTAGACGGTGGTGATGCCGAGGCGGCGCTGCAGCGAGGCGATCTGCGTACGGGTCGAGACGCGGAGCTTGGCGTCGAGGTTCGACAGCGGCTCGTCCATGAGGAAGACCTGGGGCTCACGCACGATGGCACGGCCCATCGCGACACGCTGGCGCTGACCGCCGGAGAGCGCCTTCGGCTTGCGGCCGAGGTAGTCCGAGAGGTCGAGGATCTTCGCCGCGTCCTCCACCTTCTGGCGGATCTCGGCCTTGTTGACGCCGGCGATCTTGAGCGCGAAGCCCATGTTGTCGGCGACGGTCATGTGCGGGTACAGCGCGTAGTTCTGGAACACCATGGCGATGTCCCGGTCCTTCGGCGGCAGGTGCGTGACGTCGCGGTCACCGATGCGGATGGCGCCCGCGTTGACGTCCTCAAGCCCCGCGAGCATGCGGAGCGAGGTGGACTTGCCACAGCCGGACGGACCGACGAGGACGAGGAACTCGCCGTCCCCGACCTCGATCTCCAGACCATCGACGGCGGGCTTCTCGGTGCCCGGGTAGATCCGGGTCGCCTTGTCGAACGAAACAGTGGCCATGGTGAAGGCCCCCTTCTACCGGCAGGAACGTGCCGGACGATCCGTTGTAGGAAGGTGGTGGTGTAGTCCACGCGAGTGAACTGGGTACGGACGGTACCTGGCGTTTGCCCGGTCTGTCAGTACCCGAGGCCATGTGAACTTCGCGGAAATTTTCGACAGGGGGTGGTGGGGACCTGGGTACACTGCACGGGCACGTGATCGCGCGCGTCTCGGGTACGCCGGGTACACACGTATCGCGCACGCGCAGGCCTCCTTAGCTCAGTTGGCCAGAGCAACGCACTTGTAATGCGTAGGTCGTCGGTTCGAATCCGACAGGGGGCTCCGTAACGAAACCCCAGGTCAGGACTCTGACCTGGGGTTTCTTGTTTCGGGTGACCTTGGAATCCGGGCTGGTCGGGCATCTGTGGGCTACGCATTGCAATGCGTAGGTCTGGGGTCGACCCCTGGTGGGCGTTTCGGCTCGTAGAGCTGTGAGCTGTCCTTTTGCTCCGTACCGTCGGCCGGTTTCGGTCGGTCGGGTTCGGCGTGGTGGCCATGTGGTGGCCGAGCGTGCGGTCGTGTGGATGGGGCCCCGTCTGTCGTGCGGTCGCAGGCGCACTTGGGGCTACGGGGTTGTGGTGTTCGGACAATCCCGCGATCAACGCGCTCTGCCTGGGGCGCGAGCGACAACCTGCTCGTAAAGCGACTCCTGTGTAGTTACGTAATTGCGCAGGTATGTCACGAGGATGAGCCTGCCGCGCCTCTTCAGAGATGTACGGCCCACTTCCTGGAAGTTCCGATGCGTATATGTCGGGCCGGCCCGGGTGCTTGCTCAGTTCGACCGGCGGGGGCGCGCGGTAAGGAACACGGCCAGCAGGGTGCCGACGATGGCGAACGCAGTGATCCACAGGAAGCCGGTGGCGGTGGCGCGGGCGAAGGCGTCGAGGACGGCCTGGCGGGTGGTGGGCGGGAGTGAATCGACCGCGTCGGTCTGGGTCGGGTCGATTCCGCTCGGCACGTGGATGCCTCGGTGCGCCGCGTCGTGCAGTCGCTCGGACAGGCCCGTGTTCAGCAGGGTGCCGAAGATCGCGACGCCGAAGGCCGCGCCGGTGGAGCGGGCGAAGGTGACCGCGGCGCTGGCGGCGCCGATGTCCGCGGCGGGGACCGAGTTCTGTACCGCGGTCAGGACGACCATGGGCACCATGCCGATGCCGACGCCGGTGACCAGGAAGTAGGCGCTGAGCACAAGGGCGTTCGTGCCGGCGCCGATGGTGGCGAGCAGGAGCAGTCCGACGACGTTGAGGGCCATGCCGGCGATCAGGATCACCCCGACCCGGTCGGGGCGGGCGGTCTGGCGTCCGGCGAGTGTCTGGCTGACGACCAGGCCGCCGACCAGCGGCAGCAGGTGCACGCCGGAGAGGGTGGCCGACACCCCGTGTACTACTTGAAGGTAGGTGGGCAGGTAAATCAGCACACTGAACATGGCGACGTTCGCCGTGAAGCCGATCAGCGAGCCGAGGACCACGGTGCGTGAGCGCAGCATGGCCGGCGGCAGGATGGGGGCGGACGCACGCCGCTCCACCGGCACCAGCAGCGCGCTCAGCGCAACGGCGGCGAATACCAGCCCGGCTGTTCGCGGCGAGCCCCAGCCCCAGCGTTCGCCGAAGGAGGTGGCCAGGACGAGGGCGGTGGCGATGGAGGCCAGGAGGGTCGCGCCGGCGTAGTCGATGCGAGCGACGGCGGCGCGTGCCGCGTCCGGCAGTGCCCGGGCCGCCAGCAGCAGGGCGACGGCGCCGACGGGCAGGTTGATCAGGAACGCCCAGCGCCAGGACAGGTCGTCGGTGAAGACGCCGCCGAGCAGCGGGCCGACGATGCTGGCCACGCCGTAGACGGAGCCGAACATGCCCTGGTATCGGCCGCGTTCGGCGGGGGCGACGATGTCGCCGACGAGGGCGAAGGTCAGCACGATCATGCCGCCACCGCCCACGCCCTGCACCGCGCGGGCCGCGATGAGCTGGGGGAGGTTCTGCGCCAGGCCGCACGCGGCCGACGCAACCAGGAAAAGCGCCGTCGCCGACAGGTACAGGCGCTTGCGGCCGAGCATGTCGCCGAGCTTGCCCCACAGCGGGGTGACGGCGGTCGAGGCCAGCAGGTAGGCGGCGCTGACCCAGGCGATGTTCGCGAAGCCGTTGAGGTCGGAGGCGATGCGCGGCAGCGCGGTGGAGACGATGGTCTGGTCGAGGGCGGCCAGCAGCACGGCGAGGACCAGAGCGCTCATGGCCGCGGTTACGCCCGGGCGTCTGTCGTGGTCGAGGGGAGTGTGCGGCGCCGCTGCGGGCTCGGGGGCAAGGGCGGTGGACATGGTGGAGTACGCCTCCAGTCGGGGGCCGCGTGCCCGCGGCCCCCTGTTCGACGGGTGGTCAGAGGGTGACGGTCTTGTATTCGAGATAGGTGTTCAGGCCGGCGAAGCCGTACTCGCGGCCCAGGCCGCTGGCCTTGAAGCCGCCGAACGGGCCGTCGAAGCCGACCGGGGCGCCGTTGATCGTGACGGTGCCGGTGCGAATGCGGCGGGCGACGGCCAGGGCATGCTGCTCGTCGGCGGACCACACGCCGCCGGACAGGCCGTACTCGGAGTCGTTGGCGATGCGCACGGCGTCGTCCTCGTCCTCGTAGGCGATGACGACCAGCACCGGGCCGAAGATCTCCTCCTGAGCGATCCGCATCGCGTTGTCGACATCCGCGAAGACGGTCGGGGTGACGTAGTAGCCCTGCTCCAGGCCGGCCGGCACCTGCGGGCCACCGGTGACCAGGCGCGCTCCCTCCTTGATGCCGGTCTCGATGTAGTCGCGCACCCGCTGTTGCTGGTCGCGGCGGATCATCGGGCCGATGAAGGTGTCCGGGTCCTGCGGGTCGCCGACCTTCAGTGACTCGACGACCTGCTTGACGGCGTCGACAACCTGCTCGTAGCGGCTGCGCGGGGCGAGGATGCGGGTGTGCGCGATGCATGCCTCGCCGTTGTTGAGCAGGCAGGAGAAGGCCAGGCCCGCTGTGAACTTCGCCAGGTCGGCGTCGGGCAGGACGACGGCGGCGGACTTGCCGCCGAGCTCCAGGCTGACGCGCTTCAGCTGCTGGCCGGCGATGGAGGCGATCCGGCGCCCGGCGCCGGTCGAACCGGTGAACGCGATCTTGTCGACGTCGGGGTGGGACACCAGGTGCTCGCTGGTCTCGCGGTCGGCCGGCAGCACGCTGATCGTGCCTGCGGGCAGCCCGCACTCGGCCAGCAGGTCGGCGAGCAGGCCCATGCTCAGTGAGTTCTCCGGGGAGACCTTAAGGATGACCGTGTTGCCGGCCAGCAGCGCCGGAATGATCTTCGCCAGGGAGGCGGAGAACGGCGAGTTCCACGGAATGACGGCGGCCACGACGCCGATCGCCTCCCGGCGCACCACGCTGCGCACGGTGGCCGCGGGGTCGGTGGGAGTCAGGGTCTCCTCCCACGCCAGGTCCTCGGCCGCCTTCAGGTAGGCGCCCGCCTGCCGGGTCAGGCTCGGCTGCCCGGCGCGGGTGAACCAGCCGGCGGAGCCGTTCTCCGCGGTGATCACGGCAGCGATCTGCTCGGCGCGGGCCTCGCGCAGGGAGTTGAGGCGGCGCAGCACCGAGATCCGCGCGGCCGGCGGAGTGTTCGGCCAGGTCCCCTCGTCGAAGGCCGCGCGGGCGACGGCCACCGCACGGTCCACGTCGGCCGGCCGGGCCTGGGCAGCGCGCCCGACGAGCGACTCGTCGTGCGGGGACAGGATGTCGAGCAGGTCCGGGCTGCTCGGCTCGGTCCACGTGCCGCCGATGAACAGCTTGTCGTAGGTGATCATGATCGTCCTCTCGGTCCCGGGGTGAAGAGCTTCACTAACTGCCTCATTAATGTAGCACTTACATCTGGGTGTGGCGCAAGGATGTGACCATAAATGACCTATCCGCCTCGCTAATGTGTATACTCGCGACCATGAGAGCCGACGCAGCGCGCAATCTCGAACTTGTCCTGAGCACCGGGGCCCGGATGCTCGCCGACGATGCCTCGGCGAGCATCGCCGCCATCGCGGCGGAGGCGGGCGTGGACCGACGCACCGTGTATCGGCGCTTCGCCTCCCGCGAAGAACTCCTGGCCGCCGTCTACCAGGCCAGGTACGACGCGGTCGAGCAGGCCGTTGACGCCGCCAGGCTCGATCAGGCCCCGGTCGCGGTGGCACTGCACCGCTACGTCGAGGGGATCATCGCGGCCAACCGGAAATGGCCGGTGGAAACCAGCCGTCTGCACGCCGAGGAGACGATCCGCGCGCGCCGCCAAAGCCTGATCGACCGGGTCGACGCCTTCCTGCGGCGTGCGACCGACGAGGGACTGTTGCGCTCCGACCTGCCGCCCGGCTGGGTGGCCGCGCTCCTTCCGCCGCTGATGCGGCACGCCGCCGAGGACCTGCCCGACCTCAGTCCCGCACAGGCCGCCGATGTGGTGGTCGACACGCTGATGCGCGGGGTCGGTGCCCCCCTGCCCGCGCCGAGTCGGGTCACCGTGATGGGCACTCAAGACCCTGTGGCTGCGGAGAATCAGCTTCCTGGCCGGCCGCATCGCACCCAGGACCACTCGTGAGCACCGGCGTCGGTCCCGGCGAGGGCGACTCCGCCGGGCCGGTGATGGACGCCTCGTGGCGCCGCCCGGCGATGACCGCCGAGTCCCACCGGGTGACCTCCTTCGAGATCTTCTTCGACCTGGTCTTCGTCTTCGCGATCACGCGGGTCGTCTCGTTCATGGCCCGGTCGCTCACGGCCGCCACCCTGGTCCAGGGCCTGATCCTGCTGTTGCTGCTGTGGTGGTCCTGGGCGGCCTACGTCTGGCTGGGCAACCGGGTGCGCACCGACCAAGGCGTGGTCCGGGCCGGGATGCTGGTGGTCATGGCCGCGCTGTTCATCGCCGCCCTGGTGATGCCGGACGCGTGGAGCCGGCGCACCGGGACGGTGGACGCGCCGCTGATCCTGGCCGCGGCCTTCATCGTCGTACGACTGGTCTACTTCGGCCTGTATCTGACCGCCGCCGCCGAAGACAGCGGGCTGCGCGTCCAACTGCTGGCCGACGCGATCCCGCAGACCCTCTCGCTGGCCCCCCTGATCGCCGGGGCCGTGCTCGCGGGCACGTGGCAGACCGCTTTGTGGTCCGTCGCGTTCGCCATCGACTTCGGCGGGGGCTGGATCGCCTCCCGGGTGGGCGGGTGGCGGGTGCGCAGCCCCGGCCACTTCGCCGAACGCCACCGCATGGTCCTGATCATCGTGTTGGGCGAATCCCTGATCTCCGCCGGAGCGGGCGCCGGGGACTCGGTGACCCGCACCATGGTGCTCGTCGCCGCGGCACTCGGCTTCGCGGCCGTCGTCTGCCTGTGGCGGCTCTACTTCGAGCACCTCGCCCCCGCCGCCGAGGACATGCTGGAGCACGCATCCCCGGCACGCCGAGCCCGGATCGCCCGCGACGCCTACACCATGGTCCACTTTCTGCTGATCGCCGGCGTCCTCTACCTGGCGCTCGGCGCCCGAGAAGTACTCACGGCCGTCACCGACAGCAGCCCATCGAACCTCGGCGCACCGCTGACCTGGCCCGCGTCAACCGCCCTGTGCGCAGGAACCGCCGTATACCTGGCAGGTCGCGCGGCCTTCACCAGGCTGACCGTCCGACAGGTGCCGCCCGCGCAACTGGCTGCCGCCGCGGCGCTACTGATCCTGCTCCCCGTAGCCCGATACCTGCCCGCGCTGGCAACACTCACTGTCGTCAGCGCGACGCTCATCGCACTGACCGCATTCGAGGGACGGACAGTGGCCCACGAGCCGGACGACAACCGTGAGAACTCTGACACCCCCGATCCGACAGACGCAGTATCCACGTCCAGTTCAGAAAGGCCCGGGGCCGGCTGGGGATGGAAGCAAGGGTTGGAGAAGGGGCGAACACGCTGGTCAGCACCCCCTTCTGCGTGAGCGATGCGTGAGCGGATGAGGTGGCAGAGGCCATCACTGCGTGGACTGAGCGCGGAGCGGCACCTGTCCTGACCTGGTGGTTCCGGACACCGAGTCAGCGTCCGGAACCACCCAGCAAGATCCTGCCTGGACTTGTAATGCGTAGGTCGTCGGTTCGAATCCGACCGAGGGCTCCGTAACGAAACCTCAGGTCAGGACTCTGACCTGGGGTTTCTTGTTTTGGCTGCCAGTGGGTGTTTCGGTTCGTGCGGGCGGTTTCATGCTGCCGGGCCCGGGGGCAGGTTCTCCGGTTTCGTGAGTGTGTTGAGTGTGTCGCGCAGGGCGGCCGACCCGGGAGGATGCCCGTCGTGTTCTGGTCAGCGACGTACGGGCAGCCGTCCCCGAACACGCCGAGCGGATCTTCGCCGACCTAGCTTGGCCCGCGCTCGCCAGCGTCATAGCCGACGCCGAAGCCCGTGGCCACCAACCCCGCCAACCCCGCCAACTCATCAGGGAGGCCGCTGCACAGCGAGAGTTGACCACCGCCCGCCGACCCGCCCGCGTGCTCATCACCCACATTCAACACACCGGTCGGAACGCAGCGCCCAACCGCCGAGCTGAAGCTGCCCGCCGACGCTCGACCATCGCGGTCTCGGTGCCGGCCGGGCAGAGCCATGACTCTCAGCCCCCAGGGCCGGCGACGCCTGCTTGGCAGCAGCACCGGCAACGCCGGTAGGCACTGAGGCCCCATGCGACCTGTCGTCAACGCGTCGGCCAGATGGCGCCGAGGATCACTTGTACCTGGTTGATCAGGCGTGACGGGTCGAACTTGTCGGGGTCGGTGAGTGCGGTGCGGCCGAAGTGTTCCGCGCAGGCGACGAGGGCGTGGGCGAGGATCTGCGGGTCGAGTTGTGGGTTGCTCCGGTCGGCCAGGAGGAGGGAGATCCATTGTTCGACCCGGAGCCGGAATCGTTCTCTGTCCGCCTCGATGCGGTCGCGGACGACCGTGGGCATGTTGCCCGCAGGCAGCAGGATCAGCCGCCAGGTGTCCGGGTCCTCTCGGAGCATCGCGGACATCCGGCGGACTGCTTCGGCGGCGAAGCCGGCGGGGTCACGCGGGTCCCCGGTGTCGGGAATCGTCTCCAGCAGTCGCGCGAAGGCGCGTGTCTGCTGCCGGTCGAGGAGGGCGGTCAGCAGGGCGTCGAGGTTCTCGAAGGCGCCGTAGACCACTGCCCGGGCGACCTGGGCTCGCTTCGCGATGGCGTCGATGGAGACCCGCTCGTAGCCGTCGCTCACGATCACGGCGAGGGCCGCGTCGAGCAGTTGCTCGCGGCGTTGTGCGATCGGGACGCGCGGAGCGTAGGGACGCCGCTTGCGTGGCGGGTCTTGCGAAGACGTGGACGCTGACACCTTGGCAGTTTACGACAGGCGTGTCTTAATTTACGACAGCAGTGTCGTAATCGAGGAGCGGCGTACGCCGCCCACGCGCAGGGAGCGGCTCAATGGCGAGGCTTAAGCGCAGCGAGGTCGAACCGCACGAGGATTACGGCTTCTTCGGCCCGGGCTCGGTGGTGTGGAAGGTCTGGAGCTATCCGACAGCGCCGACCGTAGGTTTCCAGCGATCCGTGGTGGTGGAGGAGCTCGACCCGCCTCTGGTGGCCGCCGTCGATGCGACCCAGGGCATCTACCAGCGCTCCCGCACGCGCTACGACCGGACTCTGCGTTACTTCGCGATGGTCGCCTTCGCCGGTTCGCGGGAGGTGTGCAAGGCCGCGGACGTCCTGGTCAAGGTCCATTCCAAGGCGATCGGCCAACTGCCGTACGGCGGCGGGACCTACGATGCCAACGACCCCGCCTCACAGTTGTGGATCCAGCTCACCGGCTGGCACTCGATCCTCTACGCGTACGAGAAGTACGGGCCAGGGAAGCTGACCCCGGCGGAGGAGAAGGAGTACTGGGAGGCGTGCGCGGTCGCTGCCGAACTGCAGACGTGCTCCCCTGACGACATCCCGCGTGACCGTGACGGCGTCCGGGCGTACTTCGAACGGATGCGCCCCCAGCTGTCCGCCAGCCCGATCGCCCGCCAGGCCATGAACCACCTGCTCAAGACCGAGCTCGTACTGCCGCCGGTGCCAGGCTGGGCGAAGCCGGCGAGCATGGCCGTCGCGAAGGCGCAGCGGATCGCCACGATTGCCACCATGCCGCACTGGATGCGGGAGATGGCAGGGATCCGGCAGCCACGCCTCCTCGACATCCTCATCGTGCCCGTCATTAAGGCGGCCTTCTCGCTCGCCCACCTCAACCCCAGGGTTGAACTGCGCCTGCTGGGAAGGATCTCCCCCTCCACGGTCGCGGTGATCGCGCCGATCAAGCTAGGCGTTCCTCCCCGCAACGAAGAGGTACTGACCCCCGCGGAAGCCCGCTCCCGCCACGGCTACGCCAAGCCTGCGGAAGCACATCTCGAACTTCGGGCCAGGCAAGCCGCACGTGTCTTCGGCGACGGTGAGGCCCCCAGCGAACAGGGTCTTATCGAGTCCCAGCAGATCCTGGGGCCGCTCTCATAGCCAGGCCCTTGTGGCCACGAGCCCTTCCTGCGATCTGTCTCCGCTACGCGGCTTCGGCTGGAGCGTCTGTGGCACCGGCCTGTGCGGTGGGCAACTGCGCTGCCCACGCCAGGATTTCGACCAGGTGCTCGCCCAGGAGCCCGATGTGGGGGTCAGGCTGAACAAGGGTGGTCGCCTGGCCCCGGGCGCCGCGCTCCGCCGCCCATTCGTGGTCGAGGTTGGTGAAGTCGTCGTCGATCCAGATGGCTGGGGCGTCGCCGAGCCAGGTGTCGATGTGGTCGCGTTTCCACAGGTACCCGTTGGGGTGGCTGGTGGTGATCTGAGGGTGCGGGAGGTCGACGTACGGCAGGGGCGGGAGTCCGAGGAGTGGGCCGATCAGGGTGGTGGCGTCGTGGCGCCAACTGGTGCACCAGACGGGGGCCACGACCTCGGCCAGGAGGGCGCTGCCCAGCGTTACTACCAGGTCGGCTATCAGCTCGCCTGGGAAGCCGACCCGCACGGTCACGCCGCCTGGATGATGCGGGCTCTCGCCCACCAGGCACTCAGCCTCAAGCAGCCCCACCACTGCGTCGACCTCGTCGAAGGCGCGCTCACTCGCGGCCTGGGCCACGTCGACGGCCAGACCGAAGCGCTCCTCCACATCACCCACGCCCGTGCCTTCGCGGCCGTCGGTGAGAGGTCCGCAGCGGCCCGTGCCCTGCTCGCCGCCGAAGACGCCCTCCTGCGTGACGACGTTCCTCAGCCGAGTTACTCCCGCGTCAGTGGCCCCGCCGCCGGCACCGTCGCCAGCCACACCGCCCGCACCCTCACCGACCTCGCCCACCACATCGGCACCGAGCAACAGCACCGAGACGCCCTGATCCGCTGGGACCCCGAGAAATACAAGCGCGTCCACGCCCTTACCTACGCCGACCTCGGCGACAGCCTTGCCGCCCAGGCCCGTGCCGATGAGGCTGTTGCCGCTTGGGCGCAGGCACTGATTCTCATGGAGGGCATGACCTCCGACCGCACCCGCAAGGCCATCACCTCGCTCCGCTCCACCCTCTCCATCTACCAGCGCCGCAAAGTGCCCGGAGCCTCCGAACTCGCCCGCCGTGCACGCGAATCACTGGCCCAAGCTGCCCACCAACCGGCCGACGAAGGGACACCAGCCGTGGCTCAGCGGACAACCGACGACCAGCCCCAAGCCCTACCGCCCGCCCTCGAATCCATGACCCTGCTCGTCGCCGCCGTCATCGTCCACGACAAGGCCACCAACCGCGTCGTCCTTCTCCAACGGAGCCAGAACGCCAAGTTCGCCCAGGGGATGTGGGATCTTCCCGTTGGCAAGAGCGAACCCGGCGAGCCCGTCACCGAAACTGCCGTACGCGAGCTGTACGAGGAGACTGGCCTGACAGTGAAGCCGGACTCCCTGAAGGTCGCCCACATCATCCACAGCGCTTTCGGCGTCGAAGCCCCCAACGGTTTCCTCACCGTCGTCTTCGCCGCCAACGAATGGACCGGCGAACCCGAGAACCGGGAACCGCGCAAGCACGCCCAGGTCTGCTGGGTCGACGTGGACGCCATCCCCGAGGAGTTCGTGGACACCACTGCCAGCGCCCTGCACCGCTACCTCGCCGGAGGTCCGGAAGTCTCCCTCGACGGCTGGCAATAGAAACACCGAAGCTTCTCCCAGGAGCGGTATGGCGCCGTGGGAATGGGTGGGGCTGCGGTCGTGCGACCGGTCCAGCAGACTCGGCTGCTCTGCCTGTCCCCACGTGATCGGTACGGTGGCACCCGGACGACGAGAGGGGCGGCGCTGCCGTGGGTGAGGAAGCTGAGATCAGGACGGCCAAGGAGGCCGCCGACCACGAACTCATCCTGGCGTTCGGGCGACTGCAGGGGGCGGCGAACCGGCTGGAGTACATCCTCGGCCGGGCGCTGGAGGTGGAGTGCGGCATCAGTCATCTGGTCTTCGAGGTGCTGCTGATCCTCGGGCGTGCGGGCGAGCCGGGGCTTTCGATGCGGGCCATCGCCCAGGAGCAGGTTCTGACCACGGGCGGTGCCACCCGGCTGGTGGATCGCATGCAGGCGGCGGGTTTCGTGACGCGCGCGGATTCCCCCGACGACCGGCGCGGAAAGCTGGTGCGGCTGACGCCGCTGGGCGAGGAGACGGTCGTACGCGCGTCCCGGGTTCACCTGGAGAACATCAAGCGGTACCTCGTGGACCCGCTGCCCGAGGCGGATCGGAAGCGGTTCGCGGAGGATCTCCGCATTCTCAGCCACACGGCCCGGGACCTGTTGCCCCGGCTGCCCTGACCTGCGGACCAGCGGCCACGCTGGTGCAATGACGTGGTCAGCCACACCCATGTGCCCCACCTCACACGAACCTTGAAATATCTGACGCGTCAGTTACTGTTCTGTCAGGTGAATCGCTCGCAACCCGCGGGCGCACATCCCTGCCGAGGTCTTCGATGAAGCTCGTCTACGTCTTCGACGCCTACTGCGGCTGGTCGCACGGGTTCTCCGGAACACTGAGCGAGGTCGCCGCCCGGCACCCCGAACTGCCGGTCGAGGTCGTCTCCGGCGGCCTGTTCACCGGATCGCGGCAGGTGCCCATCCGCCAGTTCGGCTACGTCCAGGGCGCGAACGCCAAGATCGCCGAGCTGACCGGCGCCGAGTTCGGCGCAGCCTACGAGCGGCTGATCGCCGACGGCTCGTTCGTGATGGACTCCGAGGCCGCCGCCTGCGGCGTCGCCGCCCTGCGCCAGGCCGCCCCCGACCGCGCGGCGGAGCTGGCCGCGGCCCTGCAGGCCGCCTTCTATGTCGACGGACGCAGCCTGTCCGAGGTGGCCACCTACCGGAAGGTCGCCCAGGCCGCCGGGCTCGACGCGGATGCCGTCGTTACCGCCTTCGAAGCACCCGGCGCACAGACCGCGGCCCACGCCGACTTCCGCCGCGCGGTCCAGCTCGGCGTTACCGGGTTCCCCACGCTGCTGGCCGTCGACGGCGACTCCGTCACCCCGCTGGCCTACGGCCAAGCCACCGCCGACGAGGTCGACGCACGCTTCGCCGCCCACTGACCTTCCCCTGCCCCCACCCCATCCCTTGCGTAAAGGAGCCCCCGCATGAGCACCCTCTCCTTCAAGGTCCTCGACCTCGACTTCCCGGCCGGCAGCAAGAACAAGACCGCCACCCTCGTCACCGGCGAGCACGAGGCCCTCCTGGTCGACGCCGCCTTCACCCGCGCCGACGGCCACCGCCTCGCCGCCGAGATCCTCGACTCCGGCAAGAAGCTGACCACCGTCTTCGTCAGCCACGCCGACCCCGACTTCTACTTCGGCGCCGAGGTGATCGCCGACGCCTTCCCCGACGCGGCCTTCGTGGCCACCCCGCTCGTCATCGAGCACATCCAGCAGTCCTACGAGGGCAAGCTCAAGGCATGGGCCGCCCTCGGCCCGAACCTGCCCACCCGGCTGGTCGACCTGACCCCGCTGACCGGTGACCTCACCCTGGAGGGTCACCGCTTCGAGCTCAAGGGCGGCCCGGACGCGCTGCCCGACCGCCACTACCTGTGGCAGGCCGAGCAGCGTGCCCTGCTCGGCGGTGTCCTGCTGTTCCAGCAGGAACACGTCTGGGTCGCCGACACCCCCACCCCCGGCGACCGTGCCGCGTGGATCGGCCTGCTGGATGAAATGGCCGCGCTGCAGCCGGAGTTGGTCGTGCCGGGCCACCGTCTGCCCGGTACGGCGGGGGACGCGTCCGCGATCACCGCGACCCGCGAGTACCTGCTCGCTTTCGAGGAGGAGCTCGGCCAGGCGGCCGACGGCGCCGCGCTGACCGAGGCGCTAGTCAAGCGCTACCCCGACAACGGCATGCTGATCGCCGCCCAGATCGGCGCGAAGGTCGCCAAGGGCGAGATGAAGTGGGGCTGACCATGGCCGAGTTCACGACCTCCACCGCCCCCGCCGATGTCGTGCGCCGCCAGTACCTCGCCTCTGCGGCAGGTGACCTGGAGGCGCTTCGGGCCACCCTCGCTCCTGACGTGGAGTGGACGGAGATGGCCGGCTTCCCCCTCGCCGGCACGTACCGGACCCCCGATGGCGTTACCGCGGGCGTGATGGAGAAGCTCGGCCAGGACTGGGACGGCTGGACCGCCCATGACGACACCTACGTCGTCGACGGTGAGAACGTCGTCGTCCTCGCCCGCTACACCGCGACCAACAAGGCCACCGGGAAGCCGATCGCCGTCCGCGTCGCCCACCACTTCGTCGTACGCGGCGGACACATCGTGCGCTTCGAGCAGTTCGTCGACACCGCGCTCGTCCGCGACGCCATGGCCGTCTGACGCACGCCCCAGCACCCAGGGAGCAGGGGAAACTCGTGTCCGCTGCCGACAACAAGGCGCTCGTCATCGCGTTTTACGAGCAGGCGCTCAACGACTACCAGCCGGAGCAGGCCGCCGCCGCGCATCTCGGCGACCGAGGCATGGCCATCGATCCACCCTTGCATCCGCGAATACTTGGCTAGCCACACGATTGCTGCTACGTTAATCATGTGGCTAGCCACACTTTCTCTGTAACCTCCCCCACCGAACTGAGGAAACCCCATGTCCCACGAGAACTCTCAAGTGAAGCCTCCGATCAATCAACGCGTGCTGACCCTCGGCATCACCCCTGATGCGCTTTCGCCGGACGATTTCCCGCCGGGGGTTACGACGCTCGAAGAACTGGTCGCCATGAGAAAGCGCAACTGGGCTGCGCTGAGGGCCACAGGCATCGACGGCGAGGAGGGCTATGTCAGCCTTGACCCCGACGAGGCTGAGGCCGAGCTGCGCCGACTGTTCGACGGGCGCTCGTTCGGGGTGGTGCTCATCGGCGGCGGCATCAAGAATGTCCCGGAGTACACCGTCCTGTTCGAACGGATCGTCAACGTGCTCATCGACCTCCAGCCCGACATCCGGTTGAGCTTCAGCTCGCATCCGACGAACGTGCCCGAGGCGCTGCAACGCTGGCTCAAGAAGTCCTGACAAAGCCGTCTCACGGAGCTGGGCGTTGGACGCGGCGTGAGTGATGAGGCAGGCGGCGAAGCCGAGGAAGGCTTCGTGGATGTCGTCGCGTCGTTCCCAGCGGATCCGCAGCCGGCGCAAGCCGTGCAGCCAGGCGATCGTCCGACTCCCCGCGCAGTGAGCGGCCCCAGTCGCAAGCTCCCAGAGCCGGCAAGCTCGTCACCACCGTCAGTGCTTACCCGACTTATCCGCTCGACCAGCAGGCCAGCGTCGCCGGGCACGTGCGGGGCAAGCTCGTCCTGACCGTCGACTGAGCACGCCCGCCCACCGCCTCCCCAGGCGGCGGAGTGGCCGACTGCACCGACTACCCCACCCACACCGGCTGAGGAAGCGAAACATGCCCACCCCCGAACCCCGCATCCCCACGACGGCCGACGCAGGACCGATGAGCTACGCGATCTTCCAACTTGCCCGCTCCCACCGCGCCTACGCCGCCGCCCTGCTGCGCGAGATGGACCTGCATCTCGGACAGGAACTTGTGCTGATGCACCTCTTCGACCGGGACGGCCAGTCCCAGTCCGAGCTGCTCGAATGCCTCGGCGTGGACCACTCGACCATCTCCAAGGCGCTGCGCCGCATGCAGGACGCCGGCCTGCTCATCCGCGAGCCGGCCGTACATGACCGGCGCGTCATGGTGGTCCACCTCACCGACAAGGGCCGGGCGATGCGCGAGCCCATCACGGCCCTGTGGCAGACCCTGGAGGAGACCACCGCCCGGAATCTGTCGGAGCAGCAGGCGGAGTCCTTCGTCGAGATCGCCAACGCCATCACCGAGGCGATCAGCAACCGCGCGCTGCCCGAGGAAGAGTCCACCTGACTCCCCGGCGTACACCCCATGCCCGCCTACGCGCACCACACGTGAAAAAGAGGCACGCGGACTGGGGTGCACACCGTCCCGCATGCGACGCGACCACCTCCAGTCAGGCCATATCGCCCACCCCGTACCGGCTGTTCCGGACGCGGCACGCGGCACGCGGCGGCGAGGCGCGCTACGGATGCGCCACCACGGCCCGCCTCCCTTAGCCCCGCCCGGCAAGCAGGCCCCTATGCCTGCAGCCACGGCCCACCAGCCTGATGGAAAGTGAGACTCCCATGCCTGCCACCGACTCAACCGCCCTCCCTGTCCTCGTCGTCGGGGCGACCGGCTCCCTGGGGAGCAAGGTCGTCGACGAACTCCTGGCACGCGGCAAGACCGTCCGCGCCCTGGTGAGGCCGACTACCGACGCCGGCCGGCTCGAAAGCCGGGGCGTTCAGATCGCCCGCGGCGACATGCTCGACCTCGACTCGCTCGTCGCCGCCATGAACGGCGCCGACGCCGTCATCACCACCGCCGCCGGCTACACCCGCGGCGGCAAGAACGCCAACGACATCGACACCATCGGCAACGCCAACCTCGCCGAGGCCGCCCACCGCACCGGCATCCGGCGGTT
The DNA here is from genome assembly GCF_033194735.1 of Streptomyces sp. W16. NCBI lineage: Bacteria > Bacillati > Actinomycetota > Actinomycetes > Kitasatosporales > Streptomycetaceae > Streptomyces > Streptomyces sp. W16. Next base: position 10,397 of record NZ_JAWOAI010000060.1, on the reverse strand, counting down.
CGTCCTGACCAGCATCCTCACCAGCGACCAGACACCCCAAGTCCCGCACTTCTGGCACAAGAAGCTCGCCGAGGACAAGCTCGAACAGCTCGGCGTCCCGTTCGTCGCCCTGCGCCCGGGGGCGTTCCTCGACCAGGTCGCGACCATGGCGGGCAACCCGCTCGACAAGGGCCGCCTGATCTGGATGTCCAAGGCCACCGTCCCGCTGACCTTCGTACGCACCTCCGATCTCGCGGCCTACCTGGCAGCCGCGGTCGACGCCGACGCCAAGGCCGGTGAGCGCATCGACATCGGCTGGGACCGTCCGGTCAGCATGCGCGAGGTGGCCGACCTGATGGGCCACCGGGCCGGAAGGAAGATCAAGGTGTGGGCCGTCCCCTCCGTCGTCGTCCGCGCCGCGGGAGCCGTCGTCGGCCGCTTCAACCCGGTGGTCAAGGACATGGCCGCGATGTTCGGCTGGTTCGACGCCGGACGCTACGTCGCCGACTCCCGCCGCCAGGAGCAGCTGTTCGGCCCCGTCCCCACGGCCGAGGACATCCTCGCCCGGTTCACCGACGAGCTGCGCACCGCACAGCACAGGTGACAGGCCCGCGTCCCGCCCCTTGCCGTCCGGCGGCCTGACCAGGACGCCTCGGGCCCGTCCCTCTTGGACCCGAGAACGGAGACACTCATGAACGGATCGACCCTGCAGACGTTCGCCGCCGAGTGCGCGCAGGAACTTCCCGCAGCCCAGCTGGAGCATCCCTTCGGCCCGGACTGGGAGGTCTTCAAGGTACGCGGCAAGGTGTTCATGCTGATGACCGAGGTCCCCGGACGCCCCGTCGTGATCCTCAAGGCGGACCCTGACGAGGCCCAGGCTCTCCGGGAACACAACAGCCACATCACCCCCGGCTACCACATGAACAAGAGGCACTGGATCACGCTGGAGGGCGGGACAGGCGTCGACAACGAGCTTGTCAAGGAACTCGTCACCGACTCCTATCTGCTCGTCGTCTCCCACCTGCCCAAGGCCGAGCAGCCCGTCGACCCGCACACCTACGGCACCAGCACTCGGGCGGGCCGGTGAGCGCGGCCGGTTACCGCCTCCAGGACGAGATCAACTCCTTCCTCGGACACTTCACTTCCGACGAGGACCGACAGAGGTTCTCCTCCGCCAACGCGGCAGCGCTCTTTGGCCTCGAACTCTGATCAGGGCGAAACAGTGAGTCTTTGAGTCTTTCCGATCTACGGTCGGTCGTCGGTGCGGGGCCGGCGGGTTTCGGCTCGTCTGCGAACTCGGCCGTGGTGCGCTGGGGCGGTGGGTGAGCGCAAGGCGTACAAGACCGACCTGACCGCCGTAGTCGCCCCCCCGCCGGGACCGCGATCGGCGCGGCCGGACTGGTCATGTTCGCCGCTGTCTCTGCCGTCGGCATCAACACCCTGCTGATCGTCGCCGTGTCCATCGGCGTCGGCATGCTCCCCGTCGCGGCCCTGACGATCTACCACGCCTTCCCGACCTGGTTGCAGCTCATCTGCGGCAGCGCCGTCACCAGTGCGGCCCTCGTCGCGTTCCTGCTGAATCTGCTCTTCAACCACATGCCCGGCCGCAGGAAGATCGAGCCGGAGCCGGGATCGGTGAAGGAGAATGCTCAACTCTCCTGGGGCCCCTTTGGTCTGTGTGGGGCGTCCGGGCGGGCTGGGCGGGCTGGGCCGGCCGCTCGGGGCAGACAGCCTTCGGCACCCGCGGAGCGTGCTCCGTGGGTGCCGGAGTGCCGACAGGAGATCGTCACCTGGATGAGCAGGCGGCGGCCGACCGGATCGGCAGGCATCCCTGCCGGCGTTGGTGCTCGCGGCGGCCGGCTGTGGCGCTACCGCGGGTAGTGACTGGCCTCTGTTCCCAGGACGTTCAGCAGAGCGAGGGCTTCGGCGCCGGGGGATCCCGGCGGCGCGCTGAAGAGCACGAGGTACTGGTCGCGGTCGGTGAGGGTGAGGGTGTCGCAGTCGACGGTGACCTCGCCGACGGCCGGGTGGCGGAAGGTCTTGGTGAGCGTCGGGGCGGCCTGTACGTCGTGTCGTTCCCAGAGCCGGGCGAAGTCGGGGCTGGTATGGCGGAGTTCGTCGACGAGGCCGGTCACCGCGGGGTCGGTGGGGTAGCGGGCGAGGGTGGCGTGGAGCTGCATCACGACGCCCAGCCGGAAGTCGGCGGCGTCGGAGATCCCGTAGAGCGTCGCATCGGCGGGCCGCGGCCCGGGGAAGGCCCGGCGCGCGAGGTTGCGGTCCTTGGGGGCGAGCGGGGCGAAGTCCTCCATGAGCGCGGCGGCGAGGTCGTTCCAGGCGAGGACCTCGCACGCGGCGGACATCACGAAGCCGGCCGTCTGCGGCAGCCGCTGAAGGAGCGCGAGGATGCTGGGGCGGACGTCGCGCCGGTGCAGTCCGGTGCGGTTCGGCGCGGTGCCCGCGAGGACGTGGAGGTGGTCGGACTCCGCGTCGGTGAGCCGCAGCGCTCCCGCGATCGCGGCCAGGACGTCGGCCGAGGGGCGTGGCGCCCTGCCCTGCTCAAGCCGGATGTAGTACTCCGTGGAGATGTGCGCCAGGACCGCCACTTCCTCGCGGCGAAGCCCTGGTGTGCGGCGTCGCGGGCCGGAGGGGAGGGCGACGTCCTGCGGGCGGAGCCGCTCGCGGCGGCTGCGGAGGAACGCCCCGAGTTCCTGTTTGTCCATACACCCAGTGTGTGCGCCGCCCGGCGGCGGACCCTGGTACAGCCTGTGCCTGTATCCGGCCGGCAGCCGGCCGGACGCTGTTGCCATGACGAACGACACGAACGGCACGAACAACAACGACACGAACGGCACGAACAACACGGACACCACCGACAGCGCACCCATCGGCCTGCTCGCCGGCAAGGTCATCTTCATCACCGGCGCCAGCCGCGGCATCGGGGCGGCCGCGGCCCGGCTCTTCGCCTCCGAGGGCGCCGCCGTCGTGCTCGCCGCCCGCAGCACCGACGCCCTGGACCGCATCGTGAAGGAGCTGCGCGCCGACGGCCACGTCGCCGACGCCGTCACCCTGGACCTCGCCGACCCCGCGAGCATCCGTGCCGCCGTCGACCGCGTCGAGGAACTGCACGGACGGCTCGACGGCGCCTTCAACAACGGCGCGATCGTCCAGCAGCAGCCCGGCCCGCTCGACACCACGAGCGACGCGGACATCGACGGGCAGTTCGCGGTGAACTTCCGCTCGCACTGGACCGCCATGAACGCCGAGGCCGCACTCATGCGGCACAACGGTGGCGGGGCGATCGTCAACACCTCCAGCATCGGCAGCCGCCGCGCGGTACCGCCCCTGCCCGCGTACGGCGCCATGAAGCGCGCGCTCAACAGCCTCACGGAGACCGCTGCGGTGACCTGGGCCCCGGAGGGCATCCGGGTGAACGGCATCACTCCCGGCGGCACGGCCACGGAGATGATGGAGGAGTGGGAGGCCGCGACTCCCGGCATCATCGAGGCCAGTACCGCGGCGACACCGCTCGGCCGCATGGCCGAGCCCCGCGAGGTCGCCGAGGCGGCTGCGTGGCTGCTCAGCGACCGCGCCTCGTACGTGACCGGCGCGATCGTCCCGGTCGACGGCGGCGCCGGCGCCTGAAAAGGAGCGCCCGGGCTCCGGGCCGCTCCTTCACGCTGCCGGGCCCGGGGGTAGGTTCTCCGGTTTCGTGAGCGTGGTGAGTGCGTCGCGCAGGGCGGCGCGGGCGGTGATGCCGAGTTTCGGGAACACGTTGTAGAGGTGTCCGCTGACCGTGCGGGCGGACAGGTGGAGCCGTTCGCCGATCGCCTTGTTCGTCAGGCCCGAGGCCGCGAGCGTGGCTATCTGCAGCTCCTGGGGAGTGAGTCGGGTGTCCGTCGAGCCGGTCTGGCGTCGGGATACGCCGGTCGCGCCCAGTTCGGTTCGGGCGCGCTCCGCCCATGGTGCGGCGCGTAGCCGGTCGAAGATCGTCAGTGCGGCGTTGATGTGGATGCGTGATTCGACGGTGGCCCGTTCCCGGCGCAGGTGTTCGCCGTAGGCCAGCAGGACGCGTCCGCGTTCGAAGGGCCACAGGTTTTCGGGCGCCGCTGCGAGGGCCCGCTCGAAGTGGGCGTTCGCCGCCTCTCCCTCGGACACCAGCGCCTGTGCCGCCGCCACGAGCAGTGCCCAGCGGGAGGAGATCTTCGTGATGTCCATCCGCAGCATCGCTTCGACGAACCCGCGGGCCTGTTCGGTGCGGCCGGTTCGGACGGCTGCCTCTACGAGGTCGTAGGCGACGAAGAGTTGGAGTTGTTGGGCGGTGCCTGGTTCCAGTCCGTGTGGGCTGATCTTGGTCGCCTCCGCGTACGCCGTCTCGAAGTCGCCGCGGCCGATCGCCGCGAGGGTTCGTACGCGGTACACGTGCTGCGGCACGATGAGGGCCTGGCGCGGGATCGACCAGGACAGCATTGCCTCCAGGGGTTCCTCCGCCTCGTCCTGCTGCCCCAGCGCGGCTGCGGCGAGAGCCTTGCTGTAGTGGAGGAACCAGACGAAGTTGACGTATCCGTAGGACTCGGCGCGTTCCAGTCCCTCCTCCGCGAAGCGCTGGGTGTCGTCCCATCGGCCGGCGAGGTAGCTCTCCGCGCACAGCAGCATGAGCGCGTTGGTGACGGAGGCGACGGCCCCCGTGCGGGCGGCGTCCTGCCAGACGCGGAGGAGAGGTTCTCGCAGGTCGGCGAGGCGGTCGACGTCGTTGGCGACATAGCCGACGCGGATGATCTGGCCGGGGTCGAGCTCGGTCGTCAGGGCCGCGATCTCCTGGTCCAGGGTGCGCAGTGCCTCGGGGGAGACGAGGGCCGGATTGGACACGACCTCGGAGCGGACGAGCAGGCCTTCTGGCAGCAAGTCGCGGTACCTGTCGACCAGTTCGAGGTAGGGGTCCCACATCTCCTTGCGCCCGTTGAGCGAGGCGATCACCGAGAGGACCCAGATCGCGGCGTTGATCTCCTCCGCGGTCGGCTCCGTTCCGGGGGCCCGCAGAGCGGTGGTGAGCACCCGGAAGGCCGAGACGACGTCCGCGTCGGAATACAGCATGAGCGAGGCCGCGGCCGAGGCGGTCGCCAGCGAGCCGACGTCGGCGTCCAGGCGGCGCGCGTCGGTGAGCAGCTGCGAGACCGACTGGAGGTCTCCCATCACCTCGGCCGCGAAGTACGCGGCCCCGGCCAGGCGCTGCGACCGGTGTTCGGCATCCGGGCTCAGGTCGGCCGACCGTGTCATCGCCGCCACCGCCGCGGACGGGTCTCCGCGTTTGAGCGCCCGGATCGACTCGTGCTGAAGGAGGGTGGCCACCTCCTCGTCGGGGCCGAAGGACGCGTCCGCGAGGTGCCAGGCGCGGCGTCCCGGATCGGCGCGCCGGCAGCCGGCGAGTGCCCGGTGGGCCCTGCGCCGTTGTTCGGGCCGGGCCAGTTCTACGACGGCGGAGCGCACCAGCGGATGGCGGAACACGACGGAGTTGCGGCTGTCGACGACGATGATGCGCTCACGTTCGGCGATCTCCAGCTGGGTGGCGGCATCGGGTCCCACCACGCTCTCGGCGGACAGCGCCTGGCCCGAACCGTCCAGGGCGAGCAGCAGGAGCAGGTCCAGGGTCTCCGGCGCGAGCGTGGCGATCCGGGCGGTGAACATCCGGGTGAGCCGCTCGGTCAGCGGCAGCACGGTGGGAATCGTGTCCGCCGTGGGATACCGGTCCGAGGCCAGCGTCGCCGGCAGTTCGACAAGGGCGAGCGGGTTCCCCTGGGCCTCGGCGACGATGCGCCGGCGCACGTGCTCGGCCAGCTCCGGACAGCGGGCGAGCAGGAGGGCTTCGGACTCCGAGTCGTCCAGGGAACGCATGGTGAGGCTGTTGACGTCGCCGCGAACGCGCAGGGGCTCTCCGGTCGTGCGGACCGTCGAGAGCATGCGCACCCGGGTTCCGGCGACCCGCCGGGCCACGAAGGACAGGACGTCGGCGCTGGCGTCGTCGAGCCACTGGACGTCGTCGATGACGGCGACCAGCGGCTGTTCCCGGGCGGCGAGCAGGAGCAGTGACAGGGCCGCGGTCGAGATGAGGATGCGCGAGGGGGTCGCGCCCTCGCCGAAGCCCAGTGCCACCCGCAGGGCGCTCTCGTGGTCCGGGTCGAGTTCCGCGAACAGCGGGACCAGCGGCATCAGCAGCTGGTTGAGGCCGGCGAACGCGATGTTGGCCTCGAACTGGGCGCCGGCGGCCCGCAGCGTCCTCATGCCCCTGGCGCGGGCGAGATCGGCGGCGGCGTCGAGCAGGGCGGACTTTCCCACACCGGGATCACCGAACAGGGTCAGCGAGCCGCCGAGCCGGGCGGTGTCGTCGATCACTGCCCTGATCAGGTCCAGTTCGCTGGACCGGCCGGTCAGGCCGGTCGCGACGCCCTCGCCTTCGGTGCCCAGGTGCTCTGCGCTCATGAGGAGGCGCCTCTTTCCCCTGTCCGTCTCGACTCTATTCGACGCCGCACCGCACCGCGTCGTCCTGTTCTCTAGGGGGCGGTGGTCCTGGCGGCGTCCTCGACGAGGTGGGTGACGGTGCCGGGGTGGGAGATCAGCGCGACGTGGGAGCTGTTGATCTCGACGGTGTGCGAGCGGGCGCGCCGGGCCTCGAACCGCTCCAGCGGTGCGCCCAGTGCCCCGTCCTGCCTGGCGACCAGGGCCCAGGAGGGGATGGTGCGCCAGGCCGAGGCCGTGGCCGAGGAGATGGACGCGGCGGCGGCGACGGGGCGCTGTTCGGCGCCCATCACGACGGTCTGGGAAGCGGGCAGGCCGACCGCGTTCACGCCGCCCCAGGTCCCGAACGGCTGACGGGTGCTCAGCGCGAACGCGGCGCACCTGTCGAGGACCGGGCAGGCCCGGCTGACCTCAAGGAGGGGTCGGGCGGGCGGGAGCCGGCAGTTGCCGGGCTCCCGCCCGCGTGACGATCAGGCGGCTAGGCGGCCAGGAAGTCGACGAGCGCCGCGTTGACCTGGTCCGCGTGGGTCCACAGCAGTCCGTGAGGGGCGTCGTCGATCTCGACGTACTGCGCGTCGGGCACCGCCTTGGTGAACTGCCGTCCGGTGGCGTCGATCGGCAGGATCCGGTCGGCGGTTCCCTGGAGGATGAGCGCCGGCACGTCGATCTTCGCGATGTCGGCGCGCATGTCGGTGTGCCAGCTGGGCACCACGGCCGAGGACGCGAAGGGGGACATGCGCGTGGCGGTGACCCAACTGCCGCGCACCGCCTCCTCGCTGATGCGGGTGCCCAGGTTCACGTCGAGGTTGTAGAAGTCGTTGAAGAAGCTGGTGAACCAGGCGTACCGGTCCTTCTCCGCGGCCGAGATGATCCCGTCGAACACGCCGGCGGGAAGGCCGGTGGGGTTGTCGGGGGTCTGCAGCAGGAACGGTTCGATGGGTGCCAGGAACGCGACCTTGCGCAGGTTGTCGGTGCCGTGGGTGCCGATGTAGCGGCCGATCTCGCCGGTGCCCATCGAGAAGCCGACCAGGGCGACGTCCTTGAGCCGCAGGACGTCGAGCAGTACGTCGAGGTCGTTGGCGAAGGTGTCGAAGTCGTAGCCGGTGGTGGGCTGGCTGGACTGGCCGAAGCCCCGACGGTCGTAGGTGATGACGCGGTGTCCGGCCTTGAGGAGCGCGGGGATCTGCAGCTCCCAGGACTTGCCGTCGAGCGGGTAGCCGTGGATCAGTACGACGGGGGAGCCCTCGCCGTGGTCCTCGTAGTACAGGTCGACGTCGGTGGTGTTTTCCTTGGCGACGGTGATGTAGGGCATGGCTTCGCTTCCTGAGTGGGTGGGGAAAGGGGAGGGGAGGGGGAGGGGTGCCGGTTCAGTGGCGGCGCAGGGCCTGGACCGCGAAGACGGCGACCTCGTGGTCCTGCGCGGGTGATCCGCCGCCGGCCCCCAGCGCCCCTACGACGACCCCGTGGGCGTCGGTGATCGGGACGCCGCCGGCGACGAAGGCCAGCGGGAGCGTGGTGGCGGTCTGGATCGAGGACAGCGGGGCGCCGGACTGCACCGCGGGGGCCAGGTCCGCGGTCGCGGCGCCGAAGTACACGGCGGTGCGGGCCTTGGCCCCGGAGATGTCGATGGAGGCGAGCGCCGCGCCGTCCATCCGGGTCACCAGTACGGTGTTGCCGCCGCCGTCGAGGACCGTGAAGGTGTACGGCACCCCGAGCTCAGTGGCCTTGTGGACGCCTGCGGCGGTGGCCGTGGCCGCGTCGTCCAGGGTGAGGATGACGGGCGAGATCTGCGTGAGGGGCATGGCCGCTCCTCTTCAGGTCGGGTCCTCTTCGGGTCGGGTCCTCTTCAGGTCGTGCCAGGTGGTGTCACTTCTCCTGGTAGGGGGCGGCCTTGGCGAGGTCGGGGCGGGTGACGGGGTGGCCGTCGATGGTCTGGTAGGTGGCGGCGGAACGGCCGAGGGTGTCGAGAAGGGTGGCGGGGCCGGCGAAGGGCTTGCCGCCGATGTGCCAGCCGTCTGTGTGCAGTTCCTCGATGAGGACCCAGACGATCTCGCGGAAGGCCTCGGATCCCTCGAACTTGACCATGACCTCGGTGAGGGCGGCGGCCATGTCGTGCTTCTCCTGGGTGGTGAACACTCCGTCGACGAGCTTGACGTTGACGAACGGCATGGGGTGCTCCTTGGGTCGGGATGCGTTGTCCCTGCCGAGCGGCGGGAACAACTGAAGCGTCGCCCCGGGGGCATCCGCACCGCACCAGTCATCCGACCTGACTCCGCGGGGTCTCTGCGTGGCGCCGCCCGCACCTCGGCGCCGTGCGGCCCGCGTCAGCACCACCGCGACGGGTGTGCCGTGCGCCTGTGACGCGCGTACCGGGCCGGTGCCCGTATCCGCCCAGGTGGGCCGGGGTCGGTGAAACCCAGGTCGGATGACTCATGCCCGGCCGTGGGGCGGCGACGACCCTGGGTAGGGACGGCGCAGCCGCCGAATCCCTCCACCTATGAGACGAGAAACCCCATGTCCGAGAAAACCAACAAGCAGCTGGTCGCGGAGGCGTTCGACGCCTGGGCCGCCGGCACCGGCGGGGTGTTCGACCTGCTGGCCGAGGACGCCGACTGGACCATCGTCGGCAACAGCGTCGCTTCCGGGACCTACCCCACCCGTGAGGCGTTCATCAGCACGGTCATCGCCCCGTTCAACGCCCGGATGAGCAGCCCGCTGGTGCCGTCCGTGCGGGCGCTGTACGCCGACGGGGACACCGTGGTCGCCCTGTTCGACGCGAGCGCCACGGTGCGGGACGGCTCGCGCTACGACAACACCTACGCCTGGTTCCTGACGATGCGTGAGCAACGGATCGTCAGCGCGGTCGCGTTCTTCGACAGCGTCGAGTTCAACGACTTCTGGGCCCGGGTCCAGCCCGCCTGACCCCTGACCCCTGCCACCGCACCCCCTTGACCGCCCCGTCCGAAGATCGGAAGTGCACGCCATGTTCATCGTGATCCTGAACTACACCGCGCCGCTCGAAGAGATCGACCGCCACCTGGAAGCCCACAACGCCTGGCTGGAGGAGAACTACGCGGCCGGCCACTTCCTCGCCTCGGGCCGCCAGGACCCCAGGACCGGGGGCCTCGTCCTGGCCCGGGCGGCCGACCGCGAGGCATTGGACCGGATCCTGGCCCTGGACCCGTTCGGCATCGGCAAGGTGGCCACGCACACGGTCATCGACTGGCGCCCCTCACGCGCGAGCGCCGAGGCCCAGTGGATGCTGCAGTCGTGATCCCCGTGGCGGCGACGTGCGCGGGATCTGCCGGGCTCGGCACCCCGCACTTGCCGCCGGGAGGAGAGTGATCGTCCCCCACCTCCGACTCCACCGCCCCTCAAGACGGCGACCACCACCCGCACCCACCGAAAGACAGTGACCATGCGCGCAGCCGTGCTCAGACAATTCGCCACCCCGCTGGAACTCGCCGACATCGCCACTCCGGTGCCCGGCGCCGGCCAGGTCCTGGTCAGGATCGCCGCCAGTGGCGTGAACCCCCTGGACACCAAGATCCGTGCAGGTCTGGCCGCGCACGCCCGCGCCGTCCTGCCCGCGGTGCTGGGCCTGGACCTGGCCGGCACGGTCGAGGAGGTCGGGCCGCAGGTGACCGGCTTCGCCGTCGGCGACGAGGTGTACGGGCTGAGCGGTGGTGTCGGTGACCTTCAGGGATCACTGGCTCAGTACGCCGCCGCCGACGCACGCCTGCTCGCCCACAAGCCCGCCGCTCTGACCATGCGGCAGGCCGCGGCGCTGCCGCTGTCGGTCGTCACCGCATGGGAGGGGCTGGTGGACCGGGCCCGGGTCGGCGCCGGGCACAAGGTCCTGGTGCACGGCGGAGCGGGCGGCATCGGCCATGTCGCGGTGCAGATCG
>NZ_JAWOAI010000059.1:0-28476 GCF_033194735.1 Streptomyces sp. W16 | reverse complement strand
ATCCCGAACGCCTGGCGGAGGCCGTGGACGCGGCTCGCTACGCGCACGGCGGCGCCACCGTCGTAGGAGACACCGTCGACCTGCTCGACCCGCAGGCGACCCGCGACTGGGCCGCGCACATCGAGAAGGACTTCGGCCGCATCGACGGCCTGGTCCACCTTGTCGGCGGCTGGCGCGGCAGCGCGTCGTTCACCGAGACCGACCTCGCCGACTGGGACCTCCTGGAGAAGCTGCTCATCCGCACCGTCCAGCACACCTCCCTGGCCTTCTACGACGGCCTGGAGCGCAGCGACCGCGGCCGTTACCTGCTGATCAGCGCGGCCGGCGCCAGCAAGCCCACGGCGGGCAACGCGGCGTACTCCGCCTCCAAGGCCGCCGCCGAGGCCTGGACCCTCGCGATGGCCGACGGCTACCGCAAGGGCGCCGGCGAGGACGGTCTCACCTCCGCCGCCGCCGTCATGGTGGTGAAGGCGCTGGTGCACGACGCGATGCGCGCCGAACGCCCGGGCGCGAAGTTCGCGGGCTTCACCGACGTCAAGGACCTCGCCGAGGCCATCGCCGGCGTCTGGGACAAGCCCGCCACCGAAGTGAACGGAAACCGTCTGTGGCTGACCGAGAAGCCGTGAACCCTCCGAAGACCGACGCACGGCGCCACCACGACCCGGAGATCCGCGGCTTCGCCAGTGACAACTACGCCGGCGCCCACCCCGAGGTGCTGGCCGCCCTCGCCCTCGCCAACGGCGGCCACCAGGTCGCCTACGGCGAGGACGACTACACCGAGAACCTCCAGGGCATCATCCGCAGCCACTTCGGCGCCACGGCTGAGGCCTTCCCGGTCTTCAACGGCACCGGCGCCAACGTCGTCGCACTCCAGGCGGTCACCGACCGCTGGGGCGCGGTGATCTGCGCCGAGAGCGCCCACATCAACGTCGACGAGGGCGGCGCCCCCGAACGCATGGGCGGGCTGAAGCTGCTCACGGTGCCCACCCCGGACGGCAAGCTCACGCCCGAACTGATCGACAAGCAGGCCTACGGCTGGGACGACGAGCACCGCGCGATGCCGCAGGTCGTCTCGATCACCCAGAGCACCGAACTCGGCACCCTCTACACGCCCGACGAGATCCGTGCGATCTGCGACCACGCCCACGCGCGCGGCATGAAGGTCCACCTCGACGGCTCCCGGATAGCCAATGCGGCGGCCTCCCTGGACGTCCCCATGCGGACGTTCACCAACGCGGTCGGCGTCGACATCCTCTCCCTGGGCGGGACGAAGAACGGCGCGATCTTCGGTGAGGCGGTCGTCGTCATCAACCAGGACGCTGTCAGCCACATGAAGCACCTGCGCAAGCTGTCCATGCAGCTCGCCTCCAAGATGCGCTTCGTTTCAGTGCAGTTGGAGGCGCTGCTCGCCAAGGACCTGTGGCTGCGCAACGCCCGCCACGCCAACGAGATGGCCCAGCGCCTCGCCGAAGGCGTGCGGGCGGTGCATGGCGTGGAGATCCTCTACCCCGTGCAGGCCAACGGCGTCTTCGCCCGCCTCCCGCACGACGTGAGCGTGCGCCTGCAGCAGCGGTTCCGCTTCTACTTCTGGGACGAGGCCGCCGGTGACGTCCGCTGGATGTGCGGCTTCGACACGACAGAGGACGACGTGGACGCGTTCGTGGCGGCGCTCAAGGAGGAGATGGCGCGGTAGCCGACGCTCAGGTTTTGCTGCATAGGTATGCGGTCACCTGAAAAGTAATTGACTCTCGGGTGATCGCTTTCCTATGCTCTCCAGCCATGGAGCTGATCCAGAACACCCCCGACCTGTCCGCCTATTTGGCCGCCGACGAGGCCATCGATCACGGCCATCCCCTCGTGCGCGAGACCGCCGCACGACTGGCCAAGAGTGCCGCGGATTCGTATGGCTATGCACGGCTGGCGTTCGAGTTCGTGCGGGACACCATTCCGCACTCGCAGGACTCCGGTGACCCGCGCGTCACCTGGCGGGCCTCCGACGTCCTGGAGCAGGGCACCGGCATCTGCTACGCCAAGGCGCACGCGCTGGCCGCGCTGCTGCGGGCCGAGGACATTCCCACGGCGTTCTGCTACCAAAAGTTCGACGTGGTGCACGGGTTGGTCGCGGTGCGGTTCAACGGGGCGTGGCACCGGCAGGATCCGCGTGGCAACAAGCCGGGCGTGGACGCGCAGTTCTCCCTCGACGGCGAGCGGCTGGCCTTCGTACCCGATCCCGAGTTCAATGAGCTGGACTACCCGGTCCTGTACGCTGAACCACACCCGGTCGTACTGAGCGCCCTCAAGGCCGCCCCCGACCGGCCGCACCTGTGGCAGACGCTCCCGACCGCACTCTGAGGCACCTCATGACGCTCACCCTGACCGTGTCCGACGAAGTCCGCGCCCTCGCACCCGGTTTCACGCATGTCGCGATCGAGGCCCACGGACTGGTCAACGGGCCGAGCACCGAAGCGAGTTCGGCCCTCCTCGACGACGCGACCCGCCGGCTGGCCGTACGACTCGACGGGCGCGCTCCGCACGAGGACCCGCACATGGCGGCCTGGCGCGAGGTGTACACGGCGTTCGGGTCGAAGCCGTCGCGGACCCGCAACTCGGCGGAGGCGCTGGCGAAAAGGGCGCTCACGGACGCCGGACTGCCCCGCATCAACGTGCTGGTCGACCTCTACAACGCCATCAGCGTCGCGTACTTGATCCCCGTGGGCGGTGAGGACACCGACCGCATCCAGGGCGGCATGACGCTCGAACGGGCCACCGGGGACGAGGAGTTCGTGACCGTCGCGGGCGGCGAGGAGGCCGTCGAACACCCCGACGCGGGCGAAGTGGTGTGGCGCGACGCGGCCGGTGTCACCTGCCGCCGCTGGAACTGGCGACAGGGGCCGCGCACCAGGCTCACGGAGGAATCGACGTCCGCTGTCTTCCTGTTGGAGAGTCTGGCGCCGATGCCCGTCACCGAGGTCGAGCGAGCGGGCGCCGAACTCGCCGAACTGCTGGAGAAGTTCAGCCCCGGGGCGGGGATCACGGTCCACGCCCCGGCATGACGGTTCAGCGAGCCTCGGCGGCCTTGACCTCTTCGGCGGTGGGTGCGGTGCCGCCGAGGTGGGCCGGCATCCACCAGGTGTCGTCCGGGCCCTTGGGACGTACCGGATAGGCGCGCTGGGCGGCCTCAAGCAGCTCCTGGACGCGCTCGCGCAGTCGGCGGGTGATCGCGCCCGCGTACTGGTCCTGGGGGGCCTCCACCGGCTCGCCGACCCGGATGGTGATCGGGGTGTGGCTGCGCTTGAAGTTCTTCGGGTGGCCCTTGGTCCACAGGCGCTGGGTGCCCCACAGGGCCATCGGGATCAGCGGGACGCCGGCCTCCTGGGCCATGCGCGCGGCACCGGACTTGAAGCTCTTCAGGGTGAAGGACTGCGAGATCGTCGCCTCGGGGAAGACGCCGACGATCTCACCGGACCGCAGCGACTCCAGCGCGTGCTGGTAGGCGGTCTCGCCCTGCTTGCGGTCCACCGGGATGTGCTTCATGCCGCGCATCAGCGGACCGGAGATCTTGTGCCGGAACACCGACTCCTTCGCCATGAAGCGCACCAGGCGCTTCTGCGGCAGGGCGGCCAGGCCGTCGAAGATGAAGTCCAGATAGCTGATGTGGTTGCTGACCAGCACAGCGCCGCCCGAGCGCGGAATGTTCTCCGATCCCTTGAGGTCGATCTTGAGGTCCCAGACCTTGAACAACGTTTGGGCGAGACCGACGACGGGACGGTAGACAAGCTCAGCCATGGACGGGGTGGACCCTTCTCTCTGCCTGGAAGGGGTTCTCCGGGCGGGAAAGTTACGCAGCCGTAGGTTTACGGCATTGCGCAGATCGTGCCCCAAGAACGAACGACTGGCCAGTCCTCGTGCCGTAGAACGGCGAGATCCTCGTCACGTCCATCCCTTGATCCACCTCGGACTTTTAAATTTCCTTTACTCTGCGCGAACCGTCACCCGGCGTACGAGCAGGTACATCTCGCACCCCAGGCAGTACCCGAACGCGGCATTGAGGAACGCGGCGGCGAGCGCGGCCCCGGTCGCCGCGAGTCCCAGCCAGTTCGGACCCAGGCCGAAACCGACCAGTCCCACCCCGGCGAAGACCAGCCCGACCGTCTGCGCGAACCGCGGCGGCTCCGGTGCCTCGAACTCGGTCGGCGGCCCGATCCGGGGCCGTACGGCCTTCCGGAACAGCCAGCCGTACGGCGAACGGCCCACGCCGCCCGCCGCGCCCAGCGCGAACGCCAGGGTCTGCCAGGCCAGCAGCCAGAAGCTGCCGGTGACCAGCACGACCGCCAGCACCACGGTCGTCAGGGCCGCCCCGAAGCGCGGCCCTCTCACGTCGATGTCCATGAACCTAGGATTCCGCAGCAGAAACGATTCGTAGTGCTGGGAATCTTTGCAGTCTCGTGAACGCTGGAGCAGTGGATGACCGGACTCGTGGTGTGCGTGGCGGTGCTCGCGGCGGCGAGCGCCTACGGAGTGCTGCATCGGCGGCGGAGCGGGAGGGTACGGGTGCGTGGGCGCGACGGCGGAAAACGGCTCGAAGCCGCCGAGTTGGGCGGCGACCTCGGTGAGAAGGCCACCCTGGTGCAGTTCTCCAGCGCCTTCTGCGCGCCCTGCCGGGCCACGCGCCGGGTGCTGGGCGAGGTGGCCGGCATGGTCCCCGGTGTGCGTCACATCGAGATCGACGCGGAGGCCCATCTGGACCTCGTACGGGAACTCGACATCCTGAAGACCCCCACCGTGCTGGTGCTCGACGCGGACGGGCGGGTCGTGCGGCGCGCCACCGGTCTCCCCCGCAAGGCGGATGTCATCGCGGCTCTGGGGGAGGCGGTTTGACGGTTCGGGCGGAAGCGGTGAGTCATCTCCCATATGCCGGAACGTACTTGACTGCGCACACCACCTATCGTCAGCCTGACTGTATGCCTTCGGAACTCCTTCTTTTCGGGCGGGTGCACGTCGACCTCGCACGCACCGCGAGCGCGTGCTGTCCGGGCTGTTGAGCAGCCACGGTCCCGCTCGTCGCCTCCCCAAGAAGGACAGTCCCATGACGGCCACGCCCGATCTCGGCACCTCTCGGCTCGCCTCTCCCGACCTGCTGCGTTCCGTCTTCCGGCAGCACGCGGCCGGTGTGGCGGTGATCACCGCGCGCGGTGAGACCGGTCCGGTCGGCTTCACCGCCACCTCGCTCAGCTCCGTCTCCGCGCAGCCCCCGATGCTGTCCTTCGGAATCAGCACCGGTGCGTCCAGCTGGCCCGCGATATCCGGGGCCGACCATGTCGGCGTGCACATACTCGGCGAGCACCAGGAGCAGTTGGCCGCCACCTTCGCCCGCAGCGGCGCCGACCGGTTCGGGGCGCCGACTGCCTGGCGCGAGGGTCCCGAGGGTGTGCCGGTCCTCGACGGGGTGCTCGCGTGGCTGGTGTGCAGGGTCGTCGCGCGCGTGCCCGCAGGGGATCACCGCATCGTCCTGGCCGAGGTCGTCCTCGGCGACCCTGCCGGCTCCGGCCGCCCGCTCCTCTACCACCAGGGGCGCTTCAACGGGCTGCGTGACTGAGACCACTCCCGGTGGGTGACGGGCCACCCTGCGGAAGTGTCGAGTTCCGATTACGCTGCGTTGCACAGGTCACAGTTCAAAGCGCTTGCTTAGCGGGCACCCCTTGGGGGACCGTAGTGGTGCGTACTGGCGAGTAATATTTCGCTCGGAGCACCGGTCGCCCCCACCGGGAACGGCCGTTCAAGGCGCCTATGCTGCCTGGAAGTAGGCAGCCGAAAAATGACGATGCAGTAGGAGAGCCGGCGTGAGCTTGAGGATCGTTGTCACTGTGAAGTACGTGCCCGACGCCACTGGCGACCGGCACTTCGCCGATGACCTGACCGTCGACCGGGACGACGTGGACGGTCTGCTCTCCGAGCTCGACGAGTACGCGGTCGAGCAGGCGCTGCAGATCTCCGAGAACTCGGACGACGACGATGTGTCGATCACCGTCCTGACCGTGGGTCCGGAGGACGCCAAGGACGCCCTGCGCAAGGCGCTGTCCATGGGTGCCGACAAGGCGATCCACGTCGAGGACGACGATCTGCACGGCACCGACGTCATCGGCACCTCCCTGGTGCTGGCCAAGGCGATCGAGAAGGCCGGCTTCGACCTGGTCGTCTCCGGCATGGCCTCCACCGACGGCACCGCCGGTGTGATCCCCGCCCTGCTGGCCGAGCGCCTGGGCGTCCCGCAGGTCACGCTGCTCTCCGAGGTCTCCGTCGCGGACGGCGTCGTCAAGGGCCGCCGGGACGGCGACACCGCCAGCGAGCAGCTGGAGGCCTCCCTGCCGGCCGTCGTGTCGGTCACCGACCAGTCGGGCGAGGCGCGTTACCCCTCCTTCAAGGGCATCATGGCCGCCAAGAAGAAGCCGGTTCAGGCCTGGGACCTCTCCGACCTGGAGATCGACACCGACGAGGTCGGCCTCGAAGGCGCCTGGACCGCCGTCGACTCCGCGGCCCAGCGCCCCGCGCGCACCGCCGGCACGATCGTCAAGGACGAGGGCGAGGGCGGCAAGCAGCTCGCCGAGTTCCTCGCGGGCCAGAAGTTTATCTAAGGCCCAAGGGTCACGGCCCAACTCGCTTACCTCCCCTCAGACTTCGCAAGCACGCAGGAGACCATTCCCATGGCTGAAGTTCTCGTCTACGTCGACCACGTGGACGGCGCCGTCCGCAAGCCCACCCTGGAGCTGCTGACGCTGGCCCGCCGTATCGGCGAGCCCGTCGCGGTCGCCCTCGGCCCCGGTGCCGAGAACACCGCCGCCGCGCTCGCCGAGCACGGCGCGGTGAAGGTGCTCACGCACGACGCCGCCGAGTACGCCGACTACCTCGTCGTACCGAAGGTGGACGCCCTCCAGGCCGCCTACGACGCCGTCTCCCCGGCCGCCGTCCTGGTGCCGTCCTCCGCCGAGGGCAAGGAGATCGCCGCCCGCCTCGCGGTGCGCATCGGCTCCGGCATCATCACCGACGCCACCGACCTGGAGGCCGGTGACGAGGGCCCCGTGGCGACGCAGTCGGTGTTCGCCGCCTCCTTCACCACCAAGACCCGTGTCTCCAAGGGCACCCCGGTCATCACCGTGAAGCCCAACAGCGCCGCCGTGGAGGCCGCCCCGGCCGCCGGTACGGTCGAGGCCCTCGCGGTCACCTTCTCGGACAAGGCCACCGGCACCAAGGTCACCGCGCGCACCCCGCGCGAGTCGACCGGCCGCCCGGAGCTGACCGAGGCCGCGATCGTGGTCTCCGGCGGCCGTGGTGTGAACGGCTCGGAGAACTTCGCGATCATCGAGGCCCTCGCCGACTCCCTCGGTGCGGCCGTCGGCGCCTCGCGTGCCGCCGTCGACGCCGGCTGGTACCCGCACTCCAACCAGGTCGGCCAGACCGGCAAGAGCGTCTCCCCGCAGCTCTACATCGCCAACGGCATCTCCGGCGCGATCCAGCACCGCGCCGGCATGCAGACCTCGAAGACGATCGTGGCCGTCAACAAGGACGCCGAGGCCCCGATCTTCGACCTCGTCGACTACGGCGTGGTCGGCGACCTCTTCGACGTCGTCCCGCAGCTCACCGAAGAGGTCAACTCCCGCAAGGGCTGATCTCCGGAAGAGTCACGTGGCCCCTGCGACCCGCGCGGTCGTGGGGGCCTCGGCGTGTCCCGGGCCGCTCAGCCCAGGCTGATCGTGGACTGCACGGGCAGATGGTCGCTCGGGAACTGGCTGTTCTCGGAGAACGTGTCGATGACCGTACGGCGCACGGTGACTCCCTCGGTGACCAGGATCCAGTCGATGCGGTTCCCGCCCGGGACGAGCGCGCGATAGCCGTGGAAGGTGCCGTACAGCTGCCCGCGCCCGGCCGCCGCGTCCCAGGTGTCCCTGAGGCCGGCGCCCAGCATCGTGTCGTAGACCGAGGTGGTGTACGCGGCGGTGTTGAAGTCGCCGGTCACCAGAATCGGCAGGGAGTGGTCGAGGCGGGCGAGGCGTTCGGCGATGAGTGAGGCGGCACGCTCGCGCGCGTACTGACTCGCGTTGTCCAGGTGGGTGTTGAGGACGTAGAACTGCCGTCCGTCGTCCCCGAGGTCGCGGAAGCGGATCCAGGTGGCGATGCGCGGGTGGGCGCCGCCCCAGGTGTTCGACCCGATCACGTTGGGCGTGTCGGAGAGCCAGAACTGGTCGTACTCGACGGGGGCGAGCCGGCGCGTGTCGTAGAAGATCGCCGTCTCCTCGTCGTGGCTGCCGCCCTTGCGACCGCCGCCGATCCAGTCGTAGTGCGGCGCGAGGTCCTGCTTGATGTCCTGGAGCTGCCCGTAGAGGCCCTCCTGGGTGCCGATGATGTCGGGGGCCGCGCGGAGCAGCAGGTCGCGCATCACCGGGCGGCGGACCTTCCAGCTGTTGGGTTCCGTGCTGCTCGCGAAACGCAGGTTGTACGTCATGACGTCCAGCAGTCGGGTCTCGTGCCGGACGGCGTCGGCGCGTACGGTTCCGATCAGTGGCACGGCGATGGCGGCTGCCACCAGCGTGGTCAGCCCCGCGCGACGGGTCACCGTCCAGGCAGTCGACATGTGCATCCCTCCCCTTGCGAGTCAGGATGAAGGGGTGGGGCGCCGGGCGGAAGAGGGCCTCGGGGTGGGAGTGAACGCGGTGGGTTCACGCCGTGGACAGGGTGTTGACCGGCGGGAAGATCCACGGATAACTTCGTTCTACGGATTGTTGATTCCGTAGAGCGGAAAACTGGAGGCTGTGGGATGGGTCAGGGCGAGCAGGAGAAGGTGGCGACGAGCCTCGCAGGCGCGGTCGGCGAGGAGATCAGCGCCTCCCTGGCACCGGTCGACGCCGAACTGGAGCGCCGCTACCCCGGTGACCCAGGCACCCGCCAGCCCGTTCACACGGTCTACGTCCCCGGTGACGTCTTCGCCGCCGACACGATCCGCACCTGGGGCGACCGCGCTCTCGCCGCCCTCGACGAACACGCCCCCGACGCCGCCTCCTTCGCCGCCGTCCTCGGCCTCTCCGACGAACTCGCCGAGCCCGTCCACGCGCGCGTGCGGGCCAAGTTGGAGCGCGAGCCCGTCGAGGACCTGCGCGTCGACTTCGAGGACGGCTACGGCCCCCGCCCCGACGCCGAGGAGGACGAGACCGCCGCCCGCGCGGCCCGGCTGATCGCCGAGGCGTACCAGAAGGGCACCGCGGCGCCGTACATGGGCATCCGCATGAAGTGCATGGAGGCGCCGGTGCGCGACCGGGGCATCCGCACCCTCGACATCTTCCTGACCGGACTGATGGCGGCCGGCGGACTGCCCGAGGGGCTGGTCCTGACCCTGCCCAAGGTCACCTACGCCGAGCAGGTCACCGCGATGGTGCGCCTCCTGGAGGCCTTCGAGAAGGCGCACGGGCTCGACGCCGGACGGATCGGCTTCGAGATCCAGATCGAGACCAGCCAGTCCATCCTGGCCACGGACGGGACCGCCACGGTCGCCCGCATGATCCAGGCCGCCGAGGGCCGCGCCACCGGCCTGCACTACGGCACCTTCGACTACAGCGCCTGCCTCGGTGTCTCCGCCGCCTACCAGGCCAGCGACCATCCCGCCGCCGACCACGCGAAGGCCGTCATGCAGGTAGCGGCGGCGGGGACGGGCGTACGCGTCTCGGACGGTTCGACCAATGTGCTGCCGGTCGGTCCGACCGCCCAGGTCCACGACGCCTGGCGGCTGCACTACGGCCTCACCCGGCGGGCGCTGTCCCGCGCGTACTACCAGGGCTGGGACATGCACCCCGGCCACATCCCCACCCGCTACGCGGCCGTCTTCGCCTTCTACCGCGAGGGCTTCGAACAGGCCGCCGCCCGCCTCGCCCGCTACGCCAACCGGGCCGGCGGCGACGTCATGGACGAGCCCGCGACCGCCAAGGCCCTCAGCGGCTACCTGCTGCGCGGCCTGGACTGCGGCGCGCTCGACATCGCGGAGGTGGCCGGCGCGACCGGGCTGACCCGGACGGACCTGGAGGGCTTCGCCGCGCCCCGCCGGGGCGACCTGACGGCGTCCGCCAAGTAGCGGGCCTGTCACAGCTGTTGACGCCGGCTTCTGTTGTCACTGCCGCCCCGTAGGCTGTACGGCGTTCATGGATGTGCCACAGGAACGGAGCGACGGTGTCTTCGGGGGAGAGCGGACGCGTGGACGGAGTCGGCCGACTGCTGGCCGGACGCTATCGCGTCGTGGCCCGGCTCGGGCGCGGCGGCATGGGCGTGGTCTGGCGCGCCGTCGACGAGGTCCTCGGCCGTGAGGTCGCGGTCAAGGAACTGCGTACCTTCACCGACGACTACGCGCCCGAGCTCGCCGATCTGCGGCTGCGGATGCAGCGCGAGGCGCGGGCGGCGGCGCGGGTCCGCCATCCTGGTGTCGTCGCCGTGCACGACATCGCGGAGGTCGACGGACGCCCGCTGATCGTCATGGAGTTGATCGACGGTCCCTCCCTGGACGACGTGCTGGGGGAGCGCGGCCCCGTCGACCCGCGCGAGGCGGCCGGGATCGGCGCGAAGGTGATGGAGGCGCTGGCCGCCGCCCACGCCGCCGGTGTGCTGCACCGCGATGTGAAGCCCGGGAACATCCTGCTGGAGCGTTCGGGCCGGGTCGTCCTCACGGACTTCGGCATAGCGACCATGGACGACCCGGGCGACGGTTCCGCCACGCACCTCACGCGCAGCGGCGAACTCATCGGCTCCCTGGACTACTTGGCCCCCGAGCGCGCGCAGGGCGCGGACCCCGGCCCGGCCTCCGACGTCTGGGCCCTGGGCGCCACGCTGTACGCGGCTGTCGAGGGCGCCTCACCGTTCCGCCGCACCTCGACGTACTCCACCCTCACGGCGATCGTCGACGAGCCCCTGCCGGAACCCCACCGCGCCGGTCCGCTCACCCCCGTCCTGCGCCAACTGCTGGACAAACGCCCCGAGTCCCGCCCCGACGCCGACCGGGCGCGGAAGCTGCTGGAAGCGGTGGCGGGAGCGCCGGAGGCGGACGCACCGACGACCACGTTGCGGGCGACCGGCGGAGGCGGGGCTCCCGCGCTGCCGGGGAGCTTCGGAGCGGTGGAGCCGAAGGGGAGTGCGGGAGCCGGGACTTCGGAGGAGAAAGGGCCAACGGAGGCCCGGGGGACGGGGCTTGGGGCTTCGGGGGCGGCGCCGGCCGGTACCGGAGCTGCGGGAGCGGGTGCCGTTGAGCCGGAGGAGACCGGGCAGGGACTCGGGTCGGCGGGGGCCCAGGCGCCGGCCGGGCAGGGGCTCGGAGGCATGGAGAACGCGGCGCCGGCCGGGCAAGTCTTTGGCGTCGGCGGATCGGCAACCGGCGATACGCCCGAGGAGGCGGGACCGGAGAACGCGGTAGCGGGACCGGGGGAAGTGGTGGCCGCCACCTCGGGGCGGTCCGGATCGGGAGAGCCAATACCCGGGTCGCCAGGGCGACTTGAAGCAACGGCATACGGACCGGGTGCGGCCGGCCCGCCCGGACCGGGTGGGCAGGACCCCGGTCCTTCGGGGCGACTTGCCTCCGACGCCCTCTCCTCCGCGTCCGCGCCCCCTCCCACCTCCGTGCCCCAGGGCTTCGGTCCGCCCCTCGCCCCTGTAACCCACCAGACCGGTCCCATGGCCCGACCGAACGCACCCCGCCGCAAGGCACGCGTCGTGACAGCCGCCGCCATCGCGGCCGTCGTCCTCGCCGGCGCCGGAGTCGTGGGCGCCCACATGGTCAACTCCGGCGACACCTCGGTCACGTCGGGGCCCGACTCGCCCCCGGCCGGTGACGTGGTCGGCCCCGCCTCGCCCACCGGACATACGGACGCCCACCGCTCGGCCGACCCCGAGCCCACCGGGCAGCGCGACGACGGATCCCAGGCGCCGACTGGGCAGCACACCGGCAAGGGGGAGAGCACGGCGGCGGGGCAGGACCCCAGTGCCGCCCCGACCAAGTCCGAGGCCGGCGGCGGCAGCGCCCCCACGACCGGCGGAGCCAGTCCCAGTCCCAGCTCCAGCCCTGACCCCGCCTGCCAGTCCATCGGAGGCGGCAAATACAACTGCCAGGTGTGGCGCAGCGCCAAGTCCTACACCGCGTCCGGTACCGAGGTGGGTGTGCTCGGCGCGGGTACCAACTATTTCTTCTGCCAGCAGAACCTGGGCCGCCGCGAGACCTACGGCCAGTGGACCAACGTCTGGTGGGCGAAGACGGACGACGACAGCGGCAACACGAACGTCTATGTCAGCGACGTCTACATCAAGGGCGGGGACAACGACGAGCCGATCCCCGGACTACCGGTCTGCTGAGGCCGTACGAAGCGCTCCAGACCGGACACCGTCACCAACCCCGCCTCCCGGAACAGCCGCGTACCCCGCTCGCACAACTCCCGGTCCGCGCGCGCCCGTGCGCAGAACTCCTCCGGTGTCCGCCCGAACAGGTCCCTCAACTCCGCTGAGGTGGCGAGAAGTTCGGTGAGCAGTGCCCGCTCGCCCGGATGCCGGCGCGGCACCCCCGTGCCGTCACGCAGCACCCCGTGCCGGTTGACGTAGACGTACGCGCCCCGCAGCGACTCCCCGGAGCCCGACTCGAAACGGAACTCCGGCCCGGTCAACCACGCCCGGTCGTAAGCCCCTTCACTCGCGTCGACCACGGCGAGCTGCCGCGCGTCGAACCACGTCACGAACAACTCCCGTACAAGACCGGGTGAGTTGACCGGCGACGCGGAAACATAGCCCACACGGCTCACATGCGCGGAGACGCCGACGTCGACACCGGTGACCCGGAGCTTCACCATCGGGACGGGGGAGCCGATCCCGAACTCCGCCATCTTGTGCCGCAGTTGACCGGGACAGGCGTTGGAACCGATGGCGAGGACAGGGGTGCGGTCCTTGTACGTGACGCGGTCGTCCAGGGGCAACAGCCGGTCTCCGGCGAGGAGTCCGGACTCGGTGGGCCATGCGCCCGGGTACGTGAGCGGATCCTCGCGCGGCGCCCGGGCCAGCCCCAGAGCCTCCAGCGTGCGGTCGTCCACGGTTCGCTCAGTCCGTCGGCGGCAGCTCGCCCGAGCCCCGGGTGATCAGCCGGGTGGGCAACTCGATGCGTTCCGGGGCGATGAGCGTGCCGTCCAGCTGGCGGAAGAGACGCTCGGCGGCGGTACGGCCGAGGGCCGCCGCGTCCTGGGCGACGACGGTCACGCCCGGCTGGAGCAGATCGGCCAGTTCGAAGTCGTCGAAGCCCACGAGGGCGATCCGCCGGGACTGTTCGGCGAGGACCCGGACGACGGTGACCGTCACGCGGTTGTTGCCGGCGAAGATCGCGGTGACGGGGGAGGGGCCGGACAGCATCTCCTCGGCGGCCCGGCGCACCCGCACGGGATCGGTCACACCGAGGGACATCCAGGCGTCCTCGACCGCTATGCCGGCGTCCTCCATGGCGGCCCGGTAGCCGCGCAACCGCTCGGCCGCCGTGTGGATGCGGGGCATGTCACCGATGAAGCCGATGCGCCGGTGGCCGTGGGAGATGAGGTGGGTGACCCCGTCGTGCGCGCCGCCGTAGCTGTCGGACAGGACGACATCGGCGTCGATCCGTCCGGCCGGACGGTCCACGAACACGGTCGCGACGCCCGCCTTGATCTCCGGCTCCAGATAACGGTGGTCGTCCCCGGCCGGGATCACCACCAGACCGTCCACCCGCCGGGCGCACAGCGCGAGCACCAACTCCTGCTCGCGGTCCGGGTCTTCGGCGCTGGAACCGTTGATCAGGAGGGCGCCGTGGGCCCGGGCCACCTCCTCGACCGCGCGGCTGAGCGGGCCGTAGAACGGGTCGGCGAGGTCCTCCAGGACGAGGCCGATGCTTGCCGTGCTGCCCTTGCGCAGGACGCGCGCGCTGTCGTTGCGGCGGAAGCCGAGGGCGTCGATGGCCTCCTGGACGCGGCGCTCGGTGTCGGGGGTGACGCCCGGCTCGCCGTTGACCACTCGCGACACCGTTTTCAGGCCGACACCGGCGCGCGCGGCCACGTCCTTCATGGTCGGACGGTTGCCGTAGCGGTTCTCGGGGCGGCGGGCGGTCTCTGGCACGATGCGCTGTCCTGTCCTGTCGTCCACGGGGGATGCATAGGTCCATGGGTTTGTATGAGGATGTGGCGTCGAGCATAGAGCCTGGACAACGTTGTCATATGCGAGAGAGACTGTCCACCGATATCTCCGGCCTGCGCCCCCACCGCGAGACCGGCCCAACTCACCTTCTGGTGGTTCTCATGTTTGACGGGGAGATCTGACACTGATGCACACCGACCTCGTGGCCGCGCTCGACATCGGCGGCACCAAGATCGCCGGGGCGCTGGTGGACGGCCACGGCAAGATCCTGGTGCGAGCACAGCGCCCGACGCCCTCGCAGGACGACGGCGACACCGTGATGCGAGCCGTGGAGGAGGTGCTCGCGGAGCTCACCGCATCACCTTCGTGGTCTCGCGCGAGCGCCCTCGGCATCGGCAGCGCGGGTCCCGTGGACGCCTCCGCCGGCACCGTGAGCCCGGTCAACGTGCCCGGCTGGCGCGACTTTCCGCTCGTCGAGCGGGTGCGTGCGGCGGCCGGTGACCTGCCCGTCGAGCTGATCGGCGACGGCGTGGCGATCACGGCGGCCGAGCACTGGCAGGGAGCGGCGCGCGGGCACGCCAACGCGCTGTGCATGGTGGTCTCCACCGGAGTCGGGGGCGGTCTCGTCCTCAACGGGCAGTTGCATCCCGGGCCGACCGGGAACGCGGGCCACATCGGCCACATCAGCGTGGACCTGGACGGCGACGCCTGTCCGTGCGGTTCACGCGGCTGTGTGGAGCGGATCGCCAGCGGTCCCAACATCGCCCGGCGGGCGGTCGAGGGCGGTTGGCTGCCAGGTCCCGACGGCGACACCTCGGCCGCGGCCGTTGCCGCCGCCGCCCGTGCCGGTGACCCGATCGCGGTGGCCTCCTTCGAGCGGGCCGCACAGGCCCTCGCCGCCGGTATCGCGGCCACCGCGACCCTCGTCGAGATCGACATCGCCGTGATCGGCGGGGGCGTGGGCAAGGCGGGCGACGTGCTCTTCACGCCGCTGCGCAAGGCGTTGAGCGACTACGCGACGCTGTCCTTCGTACGGCGGCTGACGGTGACGCCGGCTCAGATGGGCACGGACGCCGGCCTTGTGGGAGCGGCCGCGGCCGCGCTCGCCGGGCAGGCGAGCACGACCACGGCCGGGGTGGTGTGAGGAACCGACCGGCCGAAACGTTCGTTCAGCGGCCTACGTCCCCGATCAGCAAGTGAGTTGAGCATCCGCCCAGTCCGCGTGGTCCGAGTCGATCCCGTCGCCGCCGTCGGTGACGACGAGTCGGACCACCTGGGCGCCGGTCACGTCCGCCGTGACCGGCTGGGCGGGCATCGCGTTGGTGAGGACGCCGGTCGAGGCGACCTTGGTGCCGTCGGCCCAGATCTCGAAGGCGACGGTCCCGTTGGCCCCCTTCTCGTCGTCCACACCGACGTCCGCGGTGACCTTCTCGCACGCCTTCCCGGTGTAGTACGCCACCTCGCTCTCGGCGTGCACACCGAGCCCCTTGGCGTACACCACTCCGCCGAGGGTGATCGGATGACCGTCCCCCGCCGCGCTCTCCCCGTTGCTGGTGTCGCGCTCAACGGGCCCCCATCCATTGGCCGTTGACATCCACGGAAGGTTGCCGAGGTACGAGGTCCCCGCGGGCGGAGCGACCACCACGGACGCGGTGAACGGCAGGATGTTGGTGACGCGCGTACCGCTCGGCGAGCGGTAACTCGCCTTCAGCGCAAGGTCGTACGACCCCGTGGGCGTCCCCTGGGGAGCGGTGACCGTCCACTTGGTGCGCAGCGATCTGCCGGTCGGCACGGCCTTCGCGGTCGTCGACGACCTGGGCCGGATCTTCCAGCCGGCGGGCCCGGTCAGGGTCACGGAGACGTGCTCGGCGGTCGTACGGCCGAGGTCGGTCACTGTGGTCGTGAGCGGGGTGGGCGTCGCCGCCTGGACCAACGGGGCGCTGCCCAGGCCGAGTTCGACGGCGGGCGGGTTCTTGACCGAGTTGCGGTCGGCCAGGACCCGTACGAGGACCGTGCCGTGGGCCGGGACGGTCGCGGAGATGGCGCCCGCGGTGTTGTAGCTCTTGTGCTGCCACAGGTCGCGCAGGGTGTAGGCGCGGGCGGCCGGGAGGCCGACGGCTGCCGCGGTGGTGGCGATGCGCTGGGCGCTGCCGGACTCGTTGAAGAGCGCGACCGTACGGCTGCCGTCCTTCATCTCCTTGGCGACGACCCAGCGTCCGCCCTCGGACGTGACAACGTTGCCCTGCTTGCCCAGCGGGTCCTGGTCGACCGCGATGACCTCCTTGTTGTCGAGGATGTCGAAGGTCGCGGGGGTCGCCGTGCGCAGGTCGGAGCCGATGAGGAGGGGCGCGGCCATGATCGACCACATCGAGAAGTGCGAGCGGTACTCGGTGTCCGTCATGCCGCCGTTGCCGACCTCCAGCATGTCGGGGTCGTTCCAGTGCCCGGGACCGGCGTACGGAGCAAGTGGCAGGTTCTGCTTGAGGATCGACAGCATCGAGCCCCAGTTGTCGCTGATGTCACCGGTGGTGCGCCACAGATGTCCGACGTCCGCGGCCCACTCCCAGGGCTTGTTCTCGCCCCACTCGCAGATGCTGAAGACGATCGGGCGGCCGGTGGCCTTCAGGGCGTCGCGCATGGTGTTGTAGCGCAACTTGGCGTCCACGCCTTGGTTGTTGCAGTTGTCGTACTTGAGGTAGTCCACGCCCCAGTCGGCGAACTGCTGCGCGTCGCTGTACTCGTGGCCCAGGCCGCCGGGGAATCCGGCGTCGTTGCACGTCTTCGTGCCGGCGCTGGTGTAGATGCCGAGCTTGAGCCCTTTGGAGTGCACGTAGTCCGCGACGGCCTTGATGCCGTGCGGGAAGCGGACGGGGTCGGGGACGAGTTTGCCGTCGGCGTCACGGGACGGCAGGGCCCAGCAGTCGTCGAGGTTGACGTACTGGTAACCGGCGGCCTTCAGGCCCTTGTTGACGAAGATGTCCGCGATGCCCTCGACCATGGACTCGTTGAACTCGGCACGGCAGTTGGTGGAGTTCCAGTTGTTGAAGCCCATGGGTGGCGTGAGCGCCTGGCCGTCGGCCAGGGCGGGGGAGACGGGGTCCTGTACGGGGGCGGCGACGGCGGGCGCGGCGAGGCCCGCCGTGCACAACAGCCCTGCGGCGAGCGCTCCGAACATTCTTCGGCGGGTCGTGCGGGTATGAGGGTGACGCATCGTTACGTTCCTCCGGACTCGCGAAAGATGGGATCACTTCCTGTGCATGTCATGTGCGCGATTACGTTAGGACGTGTCGGACTCTGTTGGAAGGGTTGCGTATTAGTTGTTCGATATTTCGCTGGATGAGTTTTGAACACGTTCAACTTTCTGCGCTAGGCTCACTCCGAACAGAAGGGGGAGCCCTGTGAAGATCGTCATCCCCGGCGGTACGGGACAGGTGGGCGCGATCCTCGACCGCGCCCTGACCGAAGCCGGCCATGAGGTCGTCGTCCTGACAAGGCGGCCGACGCGCGACCGCGAGGTGTGGTGGGACGGCGAGCACCCGGGCTCCTGGGCCCGGGAGATCGACGGCAGCGACGTCGTGATCAACCTGGCGGGCCGCAGCGTCAGTTGCCGCTACACCCCTGCCAACCTGAAGGCCATGATGGACTCGCGCGTGCACTCCACCCGGGTGGTCGGCGACGCGATCGCCGCCGCCGTGCACCCGCCGCGCGTCTGGCTGCAGATGAGCACCGCCACCGTCTACACCCATCGCTACGACGCCCCGAACGACGAGGCCACCGGCCTGATCGGCGGCGCCGAACCCGACGTCCCCGGCTACTGGTCGTACAGCGTCGAGATCGCCAAGAACTGGGAACGCGAGCAAGAACGCGCCGACACCCCGCACACCCGCAAGGTGGCCCTGCGTGCCGCCATGGTGATGAGTCCCGACCGGGGCGGTGTCTTCGACGTCCTGTCGGGGCTGGTCCGGCTCGGGCTCGGTGGTCCGGTCGCGGGCGGCGCCCAGTACGTCTCCTGGATCCACGACCAGGACTTCGTCCGCGCGGTGGAGTTCCTCGTCGCTCGGGAGGACATCAGCGGGCCGGTGAACCTCGCCGCCCCGGGGCCGCTCCCGCAACGCGCCTTCATGCGCGTCCTGCGCGCCGCCCGGGGCATCCCCGTGGGCCTGCCCGCCACCAGGTGGATGGCCGAGCTGGGCGCCTTCGCGCTGCGCTCGGACACCGAACTCCTTTTGAAGAGCCGGCGGGTCGTCCCGGGGCGGCTGCTGGCGGAGGGGTTCACCTTCGACCATCCGCAGTGGCCCGAGGCGGCCGTCGACCTCGTGCGACGTGCGCGCGGCGGAGCGGTTTCCACCCGGTGGCCGGTCCGGGCGTGACCCCGGCGCGCTTCGTCAGTTGAACGGGGCATGAAGAAGCGCAGCATGCTGGCCATCGCCTCCCTCGCCACCGGGTTCGTCGTCGCCGCGATCACTCCGTCGCACTCCCACGACCACGACGTACTCGGCGATCTGAACGTCAAGGACACCGTGGGCTCCATGGACCACCTCGTCAGCGACGGCAGCTTCGCCGTCGACGAGAACGCCCTCGGACAGAACAGCTGAACACGGTCACAAGCGTGCGGCGCCGGTGTCTCCTCGGAAGGGGCACCGGCGCCGTCGTATGTGGCCTCTCAACTGGGGCTGGTTTCCGTGGCAGGGTGGAACGGGCAAGCCTCAGGGGGCCAATAGAAGAGGGGGAACTGTCCGTGATCGTCTGGATCAACGGTGCGTTCGGTGCAGGCAAGACCACCACCGCACGGGAACTGATCGACCTGATCCCGAACAGCACGTTCTTCGACCCCGAGATCATCGGCGGGGCACTCCCGAACCTGCTCCCGCCCAAGCACCTCGCGGAGGTCGGCGACTTCCAGGACCTGCAGATCTGGCGACGGCTCGTGATCGACACGGCCGCCGCCATGCTCGCCGAGCTCGGCGGGACCCTCGTCGTCCCGATGACCCTGCTGCGCCAGGAGTACCGCGACGAGATCTTCGGCGGCCTGGCGGCCCGCCGGGTCGCGGTCCGGCATGTTCTCCTCGCCCCGGCGGAAACGATCCTGCGCGAGCGGATAGCCGGCCGGGAGATCCCGCCGGACCTCCCCGACGGCGAGCTGCGGATGCAGCAGTGGGCGTACGACCACATCGAGCCGTACCATGCCGCACTCGCCTCCTGGCTCACCGCCGACGCTCATCTCGTCGACACCAGTGCCCTCACCCCGTACGAGACGGCCCGCCGGATCGCCGAGGCCGTCGGCAGCGGTACCGTCCCGGTCTGCGACATCGTGCAGACCCCGGAGCCCACCTCCGAGACCGTCGCGGCCGGAGTGCTCCTCTTCGACGAACAGGACCGGGTCCTGCTCGTCGACCCCACCTACAAGGCCGGCTGGGAGTTCCCCGGCGGTGTCGTCGAACCCGGCGAGGCACCCGCCCGGGCCGGTATGCGCGAGGTCACCGAGGAGACCGGCATCGTCCTCGACGACGTACCCCGGCTGCTCGTCGTCGACTGGGAACCACCTGTGCCGCCCGGCTACGGCGGTCTGCGCCTGCTCTTCGACGGCGGCCGGCTGAGCGCCGCCGAGGCGGACCGACTGCTGCTGCCCGGACCGGAGTTGCGCGGCTGGTGCTTCGCCACCGAACAGGAGGCGGCCGATCTACTGCCGCCGGTCCGCTACGAGCGGTTGCGCTGGGCGTTGCGGGCCCGCGAGCGCGGGGCCGCGCTGTATCTGGAGGCGGGTGTGCCGGTTGGCTGACGACACGTCAATTTGCGGTCTGATCAACGATGTTGGACGGGACTTTGCCTTTTCGGGGACGCGACCTGGTGATTTTGCGGGGTGTGGGTCATTCCGATAACAAAGCGAGGGCGAATTGTCGCCTTCCCGGTATGAACAAGAACGTGAAGAAGGTACATCGGAGCTCTAACGTCTTTGCGCAGCTCAGTTCTCTCGCGGCCGCCAGCCGCCTTGACGGGACCGGACCTTTCGCCGGTCGAAGGAGAGGAACATGCGCGCGCCATCCTCGGCCCTCACCCGGGCCCTCACCCTCGCCGCCGGGCTCACCCTGGTGCTCACCGCCTGCAGCAGCGGCGGCGGGGGCGGCGGCTCCAACAAGGGCAGCTCGGCCGGACTCACGTCCTGCAACACCGTGGGCAAGGCCAACACCTGCAACTCGGCCGCCACCAAGTCCGGCGGAACGTACACCTATGTGCTGGAGAAGAACATCCAGCAGTGGAACGTCCAGGACGTCAACGGCAACACCTTCGAGAACGGGGAGGCCCTGGAGGTCGTCCTGCCGCAGGTGTTCATACCCCAGCCGGACTTCACCGTCGCTCTGAACACCGATCTGGTGACCTCGGCGACGCAGACCAGCACCAGCCCGCAGACCATCGTCTACAAGATCAACCCAAAGGCGGCGTGGAACGACGGGACGCCCATCACCGCCGACGACTTCACCTACTACTGGCGCACCAACAACGGCAAGGACTGCCCGCCGCCGCCCGCCAGCGACTCCAGCCAGACCCATGGCTGTCTGCCGCAGAGCACCGCGGGCTACGACCGGATCAAGTCCCTCACCCCGTCCGACAACGGCAAGACCTTCACCATGGTGATGACGAAGCCGTACTCGGACTGGAAGTCGCTGTTCGGCGCGGGTTATCCGCTCTATCCGTCCCACACCGCGGAGAAGATCTCCGGCGCCAAGGTCGGTGACGCCGCCGCCATGACGGCCACTCAGATGGCGCAGGCCTGGCAGTACTTCCAGAAGACGCCGCCCACCAAGTACCCCACCGCGGGCGCCTACAAGATGCAGCAGTGGGTCGACAACGACCACGCCACCTATGTGCCCGACCCCAAGTGGTACGGCGCGAAGAAGGCGACCC
Source organism: Streptomyces sp. W16 (assembly GCF_033194735.1). Taxonomy (NCBI): domain Bacteria; kingdom Bacillati; phylum Actinomycetota; class Actinomycetes; order Kitasatosporales; family Streptomycetaceae; genus Streptomyces; species Streptomyces sp. W16. Next base: position 7,413 of record NZ_JAWOAI010000059.1, on the reverse strand, counting down.
TGCAGCGGCTGATCTTCAAGGTGATCTCGGACGCGACCCAGGAGCCAACGGCCCTGAAGAACAACGAGGTTCAGGGCATCTACCCGCAGCCCGAGGTGGACCTCGTCAACCAGGTCAAGGACATTCCCGGCATCACCTACAACATAGGCAACGGGCTGACCTGGGAGCACTTCGACCTCAACCTGCACGACCCGGTGCTCGGCAAGTATCTGGCGCTGCGTCAGGCGATGTTCACGGCGATCAACATCAAGGACATCATCGCCAAGACGGTCGGCCAGTTCGACCCGGCCGTGAAGCCGCTCGGCAGCCACAACTTCGTTCCCGGGCAGGCCGGTTACAAGGACCTGGTCAGCGCCACCGGCCAGGGATCGGGTGATCTGACCAAGGCGAAGAAGTACCTCACGGACGCCAAGTTCACCGGTGTGGGAACGGCGTTGAAGACTCCGGACGGAAAGGCCGTCGGACCCTTCAACTGCCGCTACACCACCGGCAACCAGATCCGGCAGAGCGAGTGCCAGATCCTGCAGAGCAACCTGGCGAGCCTCGGCATCAAGATCACCATCAAGCCGATCGGCGCCGCCGACCTCGGCACGGTCCTCGCCGGGCACCAGTACGACATCATCGTCTTCGCCTGGGTCGCGGCACCGTTCCCGACCAGCAACGCCCAGCAGAACTGGTTCACCGGCGGTGGCGGCAACTACGGCGGCTACAGCAACAAGACGGCCGACTCCCTGATCTCCCAGGCCGTGGGCGAGACGGACGCGACCAAGGCCGCGGCCCTCCTCAACCAGGCCGACCAGCTCATGGTGAACGACGCCTACGTCCTGCCGCTGTACCAGAAGCCGACGTTCTTCGCCTCGCAGACGCGGTTCGTGAACATGCGGAACAACTCCACCAATGTCGGACCGGCCTACAACACGGGCACCTGGGGCCTGAAGAAGTAGCCCACGGCCCAAGGTAGTTGGCTCCACCGGCACGCCTGTCGAGCCCGGCCCCGGCGACACCGGGGCCGGGCCCCGACCACGGACGGCATCACCGACCCGCCGGCCTCCGAGAGAAGACCGCATGCTCGCCTACACCGTGCGCCGCATCCTCGTCTCCATACCCGTCCTCATCGTCTCGACGTTCATCGTGTTCCTGGTCGTCATCAACTCCGGTGACCCGGTGGCCAACTTCGCCACCTCACGGCAACCCGCGCCCAGCAAAGCGGCGGTGGCCGCTTTTGCCGGGCACATCCACGCCAACCAGCCGGTGATGGAACGCTATTGGAACTGGATCACCGGTGTCCTGCACGGCGACTTCGGCCCGTCCGTGCAGGCCAACCTGAACATCGGGCACGACCTGTTCACCCGTTTCAAGGTGACCATCACCCTGGTCGCCGCGGCGATGATCCTCGCGCTGGTCATGGCCGTCGTCTTCGGCGTGTTCAGCGCCATCCGCCAGTACTCCGCCGCCGACTACACCATCACCTTCTTCGGCTTCCTGTTCCTCGCGATGCCGGTGTTCTGGTTCGCGGTCCTCCTCAAGCAGGCCGGAATCTGGTTCAACGAGAAGACCGGCAGCCAGTTCCTCGGCACCATCGGCGAGAAGTCCCCGTACCTCGAAGTCGACACCACCTGGAACGAGTTCACCGATCACGTGGGCCACCTCATCCTGCCCACCATCACCCTCGCGCTGGTCTCCTTCGCGTCCTGGACCCGCTACACCCGCGCCTCCATGCTGGAGGTCCTCAACAGCGACTACGTACGGCTCGCCCGCGCCAAGGGACTGCGGCGCGGCAAGGTGATGACCCGGCACGCACTGCGCACCGCCCTCATCCCGCTCGCCACCGTCACCGCGCTCGACATCGCGATCATCCTGGGCGGCGCGGTGATCACGGAGACGATCTTCCAGTGGCACGGCATGGGCGAGATGCTGGTGCAGGCGGCGACCACGCTCGACGTCTACCGCACCATGGCCTGGCTGTTGCTCTCCGCCGTCGTCGTCATCGGGTTCAATCTCATCGCCGATCTCCTCTACGCCGTACTCGACCCGAGGATCCGCTATGACTGACATCGAGGCACCGGGGTCCGCGGGCACTCAACTGCCGCCCGGCGACCGCGAGTTCACCGTACGGCAGCGCACCCAGACCCAACTGGTACTGCGCCGCTTCGTGCGGCACCGGGCCGCGATGGTCAGCCTGGTCGTGTTCGTGCTGATCCTGCTCTGGGCGTTCATCGGCCCGCACCTGTGGCACTACTCGTACGAGAAGTACACCGAGGACAACTCCAAACCGCCGTCCTGGAAGCACCCGTTCGGCACCAACTCCTCGGGATACGACGCCTACGCACAGGTCATGCGCGGCACTCAGACCTCGCTGAAGATCGCCATCATGATCGCGCTCGGCTCCACGCTGGTCGGCGCGATCTGGGGAGCCATCGCCGGCTTCTACCGGGGTGTCGTCGACGCGATCATGATGCGTATCGCCGATCTGGTGCTGACGCTGCCCCTGTTCGCGATCGCGCTGGTCATCTCCTCCCGCACCGGCGGCTCCTGGTACTGGATCGCGATCGTGATCGCCGGACTGACCTGGGCGTACGTGGCCCGCGTCGTGCGCTCCTCGGTGCTGTCGCTGCGCGAGAAGGAGTTCATCGAGGCGGCGCGGGCGCTCGGCGCCTCCGACGTGCGGATCATCTTCCGACACCTGCTGCCGAACGCCCTCGGCCCGATCATCGTCAACGCGACGATCCTGGTGGCGACCGGCATCCTCACCGAGACGGCCTTGTCCTTCCTGGGCTTCGGTGTCCAACCGCCCGACACCTCACTGGGGTTGCTGGTGTCCCAGGCCCAGACGGCGGTCGACACCCGGCCCTGGCTCTTCTACATCCCCGGCGCGTTCATCATCGCCATCGCACTGACCATCAACTTCATCGGCGACGGACTGCGCGACGCCTTCGACCCCCGGCAGCAAAGGGTGCGACAGTGACGACCACGAGTCATGGAGTGCGCGAGGTCCCCGTGACGTCCGCGGTGCTCGAAGTCGAGGACCTCAGCGTCGAGTTCGGCACGGAGGACGGCACCGTACGGGCCGTACGCGGTGTCGGTTACCGGCTTGACCGGGGCGAATCGCTAGGTATCGTCGGCGAGTCCGGGTCCGGGAAGTCGGTGACCGCCCTCGCCGTGATGGGGCTGCTGCCGACCGGCGCCAAGGTGCGCGGCTCGGTCCGCTTCGAGGGCACGGAACTCCTCGGCCTGTCCGACGCGCGTCTGTCCGACCTGCGCGGCAGCGGCATCGCGATGATCTTCCAGGACCCGATGACCTCCCTCAACCCCGTCTACAACGTGGGCTACCAGATCAGCGAGACCCTGCTCCGCCACAACCCCGAGATGAAACACAAGGACGCCCGCAAACGGGCCGTCGAACTGCTCGGCACGGTCGGCATCCCGAGCCCCGAGCGGCGCGTCGACAGCTACCCGCACGAGATGTCGGGAGGCATGCGCCAGCGCGTCGTCATCGCGATAGCCATGGCCAACGACCCGGACGTGATCATCGCCGACGAGCCGACCACCGCCCTCGACGTCACCGTGCAGGCGCAGATCCTCGAAGCCCTGGAGACCGCCCGCGCCGAGACCGGCGCGGCACTCGTCCTCATCACCCATGACCTGGGTGTGGTGGCCGGCCACACCGACCGGGTCGCGGTCATGTATGCGGGCCGGATAGTGGAGACCGGCTCCGTCGAGGACATCTTCTACACCCCGCGCATGCCCTACACCCTCGGCCTGCTCGGCTCCCTGCCCCGCCTCGACCGCGAGGAGGCGCGCCTCACTCCCATCACCGGGTCACCGCCGAGCCTGCTCAACCTGCCACCGGGCTGCCCCTTCTCCCCCCGCTGCCCGATGAGCCGGGACGTGTGCGACACGGACGAGCCCGCCCTGCGCAGGGCCGGCAGCGACCTTCACCTCAGCGCCTGCCACTTCGCCGACGAACTCGTCGACACCGGCGCCGACCAGGTCTTCGACGCGGTCGGCGCGGACACCGAGGCCCTGGCCCGGTTCGCCGACGCGGCCCCCGCCACGAACCCCGGGGAGGACCCCGTATGACCGCGCCCGCGCAGGCCGCAACCCCCCTGCCGCCGCTGCCCGGCCACGGCGGCACCGGCGAACCGGTCCTCCAGGTACGGGACTTGGTCAAGCACTTCCCGGTCATGTCCAAGGGCCTCATCCGCCGCCGTGTCGGCGATGTGCACGCCGTCTGCGGAGTCTCCTTCGACCTGTACGAGAACGAGACCCTGGGCCTGGTAGGTGAGTCGGGCTCCGGCAAGACCACGATCTCCCGCACCGTCCTCGGCCTGGAACGGGCCACCTCGGGCCAGGTCCGCTACCGGGAACACGAGCTGACCCAGCTGAGCAGACGTCAGATGCGGCCCCTGCGCCGGGAGTTGCAGATCGTCTTCCAGGACCCGTACGCCTCGCTCGACCCACGGATGACCGTCCACGAGATCGTCGCCGAACCGCTGCGCATCCACGGACGGTACGGACCCGCGGCGAAGGGCGAGGTGAGCGAACTCCTGCGGCTGGTCGGACTCAACCCCGAGCACGGCAACCGCTTCGCCCACGAGTTCTCCGGCGGACAGCGCCAACGCATCGGCATCGCGAGGGCGTTGGCCCTGCGGCCGAAGGTCGTCATCCTCGACGAACCGGTGTCGGCCCTCGACGTGTCCATCCAGGCGGGCGTCCTCAACCTGCTGATGGACCTGCAGAGCGAACTGAGCCTGTCCTTCCTGTTCGTGGCCCACGACCTGTCGGTGATGCGGCACGTGGCGGGCCGGGTGGCCGTCATGTACCTCGGCCGCCTGGTCGAGATCGCCCCGGCCCGACAGCTCTTCGCCCGCCCGGCACATCCGTACACCCAGGCCCTGGTCTCCGCCATCCCGCTGCCCGACCCGCGCAAGGAACGCGCCCGGAAACGGATCACCATCCAGGGCGACGTCCCGAGCCCGGTCCGCCCGCCCAGCGGCTGCCGCTTCCGCACACGGTGTCCCAAGTTCGCGAACCAGCTGACCGAGAGCGAACGCGCGTCCTGCGTGGAGGAGGTGCCGGCGCTGGTCGACCGGGGTGGGGGGAACCCGGTTGCTTGTCACTATGCGGAGAGCGTGGAGCTGTTGTAGGCGAGGCCGAGTTCCTCGGCGGACGGGTATGGAGCCAGCCTGCTCTCGTCGCACAGACGGCGGTTGAAGTCGCCTACCGTCGCGCCGAGTTGGGCGTACCGGGAGATGAGCCCGGCGGCGGCCTCGGGGATGCCCTCGGGCCGTTTGCCGTCGGCGCACGCGCGGATGAAGTCCTCGCGCTCGTCGCTGCCGTAGCCGTACAGGTCCACGACGAGCCAGTGCACCAGGTAGGAGAAGGCGTAGGCGCGGTCGTAGTGAAGGTGGCGGTCGTAGAAGTCGCGTTCGTCCGCCGCGAGTCGGAAACGCGGGCAGAGTGCGAGGCCGTAGTCGGCGAGGTAGAGCTGCTGTCCGTCGGTGAGGATGTTCTTGAAGTGGACGTCGAAGTGGGTGAGTTGGTGCTCGCGGAGGAAGCCGGTGACGGCTTCGAGGCCCTGCTCGACGAGGGCGCAGGCGGTGTCGGGGTCGTCGGTGCGCAGCTGCTCGGAGAGCCAGTCGTGGAGGGTGTGCGGCAGGTGTTCCATGAACAGGGTCATGCTCGCGGACGCCGTGCGCAGGGCCTCGATGTGTTCACGTCCGGCGCCCCAGTAGGCCACGGTCCGCTCCACGTCGGCGAGTTCGTCGGGGAGTGACTGCTCCGGGTCGGGCAGGACCCGCCAGTGGTGCAGCAGCGGGAAGCCCGAAAAACGGTCGGACAGAACCCAGTTGGTCGTCATCTCGTGGACGGCCAGCTCCCGCCAGACGCCGAAGCCGGGGCTGGGGAGCGCGCCGATGCCGTAGTGGCAGAAGGCGGGCGTCCCGAACACGTTGGCCGTGGACCGGACGTTCTCCGGCCGTCGCTCCAGATCCGTGAGCGGCATCCGCTTCCCGAACACCCTTCTGCCGTCCACCTCGATCAGCACCGAGCGACCGCCGATACCCGACCCCAACGGCGTCCCCGCGTCGACCAGTTCGGCGAGTTCGTGGTCGGAGAGGAGGGCGAGGGAGGTGGCGATGTCACTGTGGGCGATGAGGCGCTCGGTGCGGGACATGGGTTCATCCTCGGCGTGGGGCGGTGTACTTGTCCGCCGATCTCCGAAGTGCCGACCCGGCTCCTCCGATCACCGGATCACCGTGACCGAAACAGGCCACATCCGGATCGAGAGCCGCCAGCCGGTGGAAGGAGGCGACGGCCCGCGCCCGGTCGAGGTTGAACACGCCGAGCATCACCTCGCCGTCGACCGGTGACGCGGCGACGGCGTCTCCAGTGAACAGCACACCGTGCTCCCGCAGATGGAGCGCGATGCTGCCGTCCGTGTGGCCGGGGACGTGGACGACACGAGCGCCGCCTCCGAAGTCGAGGACGTTACCGTCCTCCAGCTCCACCACCAGACACGGGTGTTGGACGTCCCCTGGTGGCAGATGCTCGACCGCCTCCGCATGGATCGGCCGCTCCCAGTCCTCGAACACCGGTGGTGGGCCCGGCACTTCACCCCGCACAACCGGAGCGTCCAGGCGATGCGCCAGCACCTCCGCACCGCCCAGCGCGGAGAACTCGGCTGCCCCGCCCATGTGATCCTCGTGGAAATGGGTGAGCACGATCCGCCTCACGGCCCCCGGATCCCGCCCAAGCGAGGTGATCGCCGCCGCGATCGGCGCTCCGGAGCCCACCGGTCCCGCGTCGATCAGCGTCAACTCCTCGTCGTCGTACCAGAGATAGGCCTGGCCGACCGCGAAGCGCAGCAGGTGGAGACGGGGAAGGATCTCGACGACGTCCATGGAAAGACCGTAGAGATGGCCCCCGCCCGACGGCGAGGGCCCTCTGCTGTGGGCAGAGCGGGTCAGTTGCCCGCGTACTTCTGAAGGAACAGCGCCTCCGCCACCGACAGCCGCTCCAACTCCTCCGGGGACACGCTCTCGTTCAGCGCGTGGATCTGGGCCTCCGGCTCGCTGAGGCCGATGAGGAGGATCTCCGCCTGGGGGTAGAGGGCCGCGAGGGTGTTGCACAGCGGGATGGAGCCGCCCTGGCCCGCGTACTGCATCTCCTGGCCGGGGTAGGCGATCGCCATCGCGTCGGCCATCGCCGTGTACGCCGGGCTGGTCGTGTCGGCGCTGAAGGGCTGGCCCTGGCCGATCTGTTCGGTACGGACGCGGGCGCCCCAAGGGGTGTGGGCCTCCAGGTGGGCCTGGAGCAGCCTGGTCGCCTCGGCCGCGTCGACGCCCGGCGGGACGCGCAGGCTGACCAGCGCGCGGGCGCCGGCCTGCACGGACGGGGTGGCGCCGACGACCG